>DATEWS010000549.1:0-2179 GCA_035257785.1 Pyrinomonadaceae bacterium | reverse complement strand
CCTGGCTGGACTCATCTGTCCCAATTCGAGATCACATTGCTTACCCGGATGACTTATAGCGCGGCATTACTACGGGAGCACCGCTGGCAGGATTAGACCGTATTTCTTCCGTACCTTTTTGCTGGAAATGATCGCCCTGCCATTGGTAATGAGCAAGGGTAAAGTGAGTAGGGCAACAATCGCCTCCTGTCATCCCATCGTCGGCATATAAATCACCTCCAATGACCTTACCCTTACCGTACAGTTCTATCACTAGTTCGCCATTCTCGGCGTACACCTGGCGCAGGCCTCCATCAGCGCGATCTCCTGTTTCGAAGTCCCAGATCAACTTGGGTTGGTCTTTCTCCATTGTGAAAATGTAAACGTAGTGCGGAATGGCAGAACCGCGAGTTGTCAACCCAAAAACTACCATCGCTTCTTCTAGTCCATCACCGGTGATGTCTCCATAGTTAATAAAGTTTGGCGCGCCCCCACCAGCTTTAAGGGTAGTACTCCTTTTTTCATCGCCGCTATAGTCAGGAAAGCGAGGGTATGCGATGTGGTTGAAATCAACTAAGCCGATTGCTGAGTTTGATGTAGAAACTTCAGTTCCTGAAGCTCCGCCTTCCGCCTTCGTGTCGGCGGACGGAACGCTAACGACGTTAGAGTGCGTTTTCGTTTGTCCTGTCGAGCAAGATACTACGAGCAGCACACTCCCCCAAAAACTCAGCAATCTAATAAGACTACGAAGTTGCATGATTCACCTCCCCCCGGCCAGGCAATTCAACTGTGCTCTATCACCCGGCGCCTCACGAGTGTACTCGTTGAATCGTGCTGTATAACCGGGACCAGTTCGAGTGCCTGCACCGACAACCAGCCGCATCCGGAATCAACTCCTGTCAAACTCGCTGTGAGGAGTATCATTCTAGCTGCATCTTCAGGAATCGAACCGGCGCAGGGTGTTGGAGTCACTTGAGGGGTCTGCGGATCACCGCCGAGAGTGAAGGAGCGGCGTTTGTTCGCCGATCGCCAACGCGCTTCGTTGCCGGAGTGCGAACCAACCACTAGCCGAGTCCGTCTTACTCAGGGGACACTTTCTTAACCAGTGGTCGGCAGGTTTGAGTCCTGCTCGAATCACTATTTGAAATTCGAGAGTTAGGCCGACAAGCTGAATTCGCCCATCCCAGTTGGTCTTAAGGGGTGGTGGTCCTCTGGCCGGTCGGTGTGTGGAGGCTCAGACGAGTGCGCATGCGTTGTTGCCATGCGCTCTGCTTGCCCTCGCCCTCTTCGATTTGCGACCAGACGTTGGCGAGCGATTCGCCTCCGAGTTGACGCATCTTCACGTACAGTAGCGCAGGCACGATCGAGATCAGCGGGATGATGAAGATGTTGAGCAGATCGAGAATCTGCTGAAAAACCTGCGCGGAAACTGAGTTCTTCTCGACCTTTGAGCGCCCTGCAATATAGCCCACAATTGAACTGACGATCGCCGGAATTAGAAACTGGAGAATCGCAACCACGATGACCGTCTTCCACGAGCGTGATGCAAGCTCGCGGGCGCGTCGCATCGCGGCTTTTCCTTGCAGTCCTTCGATCAGCACGACCGGAGCGTAGAGCGAGTAACGCATCCACAGCACCATGCCCGGAACGACCAGCAGGATTAACCCGAGCAGGATCAACAGCGTCACGCGGATCATCGTCCTGAGAAACGGACGCCAGCGCTTGCGCAACAGCACAAACGCCTCGCGCAGCTTCACCGGACGCAAAGGTGCTGCGGTGAGTTGCGTGATTATTATTGCCGTGACGCCGGAAATAACAGCGGCCGAAATCGTCGTCGCAACAAACTTCAACAAACTCAGAATCGCGATGATTGCGATCACCACCACCTTGCCGAACAGTCCCACGGGCAGCCAATGCTTGTACCAAAGAAACGCACCAACCAGCAGAATGCTGGTGATGATCATCGGTATGTGCGCGATCAAGCTGAGCTTTATAAACTTTGGAAAATATTCGCTGTAAAGCGCAAAAGCGCGACGATACAGGGCGCCGATGCCTTCGCTTTGCGCGCGCAGCGTACTCGCAAACGCAAAAGCAGTTGGCGGCCGCTCCGCCGGATTCTTCGAGAGCGCCGACATCACCACACCCGCAACACGCTTCGGAATCTTGTTAACACGTTTGCGCAGATCCGTCGGAGTCTGCT
>DATEWS010000548.1:0-2752 GCA_035257785.1 Pyrinomonadaceae bacterium | reverse complement strand
TTGTCGGCGAAGCACTCGAAAATCGTCTATTTAACTCGCTCGAGTCTAAACAACTCGCGGGAATCATGGCGGCGTTAACCGCCGATGAAGATCGTGACTACGGCGAGCTGGAATTAAACGACGACATGCTGGACGCCCTCTCGCGTTTCGAACAGATCGGCTTCGACGTTTCGAATGAAGAATGGAAGTACGGACTCGATCCCGCGCCTGAGTTGAACTTCTCCGCGGCCGGCGCGGCCGTGCGCTGGGCCGGGGGCACCGAGTGGTCGCAAATCGTCCGGGAGACGCGCGCCGAAGAAGGCGATCTGTTTCGGATGTTTTCGCGAACTGGCGAAGCGTTGTTGCAGATCGCAGGTCTTTATCGCAGCCATCCCGAAGCCGCAAACATGGCCGCGGCCGTGGCTGAGATGGTTTTGCGCGAGCCGATTCGGTAGGATTGGGCCACAGGTTTTCACGAATTATGCAGATTAATAGGAGAGGAATTCTTTCATGTCTACTTCCGCAGCCCAGCAACCATCACCACAGTTATTCTTCCAAACAATCAACGCGCACATGCGCACCGAAGCTCTAAAAGCCGGAATCGAACTCGAAGTCTTCACCGCGATTGGCGAAGGCAACACTACCGCAGCCGACATCGCGAAGCGGTGCGGGGCTTCTGAAAAAGGAATACGCGTTCTCTGCGATTACCTCACGATCATGGAGATGCTCACCAAGAAAGACGGGCACTACGGATTGACGCTCGATTCGTCAGTGTTTCTCGACAAACGCTCGCCTGCATATCTGGGCGGGGCAACCGAGTTTCTTTGCTCGCCGATGTTGACCGAAGGTTCTAAACACATGACCGAAGCCATTCGCAAAGGCGGCACAGCGATGGAAGGTGACGGCACGGTTGGACCAGAGCATCCGGTGTGGGTTAGGTTCGCGCGCGGCATGGCGCCGATGATGGCGATGCCCGCTCAGTTGATCGCGAACCTTGTCGATCCGAGTGCCGATCGGAAACTGAAGATTCTCGACATCGCTGCCGGTCACGGTCTGTACGGGATAACATTCGCCGCGCGTAACAACCAGGCGGAAGTCACCGCGGTCGACTGGAAAGCAGTACTCGAAGTTGCAAAAGAGAATGCGCAGAAAATGGGCGTCGCCGATCGTTACAAGACGATCGAAGGCAGCGCTTTCGACGTCGAGTTTGGCACTGGTTACGATTTGGTCCTAATAACCAACTTCCTGCATCACTTCGACGCTCCGACTAACGAAACGTTGTTGCGCAAGGTCCACGCAGCGCTTGCAGACGGCGGTCGCGCCGTGACCCTGGAGTTTGTGCCGAACGACGATCGCGTGACACCGCCTGATGCTGCGGGCTTCAGCATGATGATGCTCGTGGGCACCCCGTCCGGCGATGCTTACACGTTTGCCGAACTCGAACGTATGTTTGCCAACGCCGGATTTTCGCGCAGCACGGTCCATCCGTTGCCGCCCTCAATCCAACAAGTGGTCATTTCGGAGAAGTAGATCGCGATGCGACTCCCGATGTTGTTACTACTCTGTCTTGCAGTTGTTTTTCCTCAGACTCGAATGACCAGTCCCCCGGAAACAGTGTACTTGCTCAAGCCGGCTCACGTTTTTGACGGTGAGTCGGCGGAGCTACACGACAACTGGGTGGTGCTCGTTCGTGGTGAGAAGATCGAAGCCGTTGGACCAGCCGGCAGCGTCACTGCGCCGGCTGGCGCCAAGGCGATCGACTTACCCGGACTCACGTTGATGCCCGGATTAATCGAGGCGCATTCACACGTACTACTGCACCCTTACTCGGAAACTGTTTGGAACGATCAGGTTGCGAAGGAATCGTTGAGCCTGCGCGTCGCGCGGGCGACGAATCACTTGCGCAACACACTGCAGGCTGGATTCACGACGATTCGCGATCTCGGTACTGAAGGCGCAGGCTACGCTGACGTTGGTCTTAAACAAGCGGTTGAGCAGAGCATCATTCCCGGGCCGCGAATGATCGTGGTGACGCGGGCGATCGTTGCGACCGGCAGCTATGGACCAAAGGGATATGCTTCGGAGTGGACCGTGCCGCAGGGCGCCGAAGAAGCTGACGGCATTGACAGTTTGACACGCGTCGTGCGCGATCAAATCGGACACGGGGCTGATTGGATCAAGATCTACGCTGACTATCGCTGGGGCAGGTCGGGTGCAGCGCCCACTTTCTCGCTCGATGAAATCAAGCTCGTCGTCGAGACGGCGAGGAGCGCAAATATTCCGGTAGCCGCACACGCTACGACTGCTGAAGGGATGAGACGCGCGGCGCTCGCGGGCGTTGAGACGATCGAACACGGCGATGGCGGGACACCTGAGGTGTTCCGGTTGATGAAGGAACACAACGTTGCGCTGTGTCCGACGCTCGCCATCGCGAGTGGCAGCAACGTCGAACGGAAGCGCACCGCGTTTAAGGCCGCTCTTGATGCGGGCGTGACGATCGCGAGTGGAAGCGACGTTGGCGTCTTCGCGCATGGAGACAATGCGCGCGAACTCGAGGCGATGGTGAAGTTTGGGATGCCTCTGATCGATGTGTTGCGGTCGGCGACGTCGGTCAACGCGCGTGTGTTGCACATGTCAGACAAGATTGGCGCGGTTAAGTCAGGACTGTTCGCGGACTTGATCGCGGTCGAAGGCGATCCGACACGAGACATCTCGGCGTTACGTCGAGTTAAGTTCGTGATGAAGGGCGGCGTGGTCTACAAACAGTAGAGAA
>DATEWS010000547.1:0-5659 GCA_035257785.1 Pyrinomonadaceae bacterium | reverse complement strand
ATAACAATCCGGCGCCGGCTTGCACACCGACGCATCCTCCGCAGTCACGACTACCGAGAACAGCGGCGTCAGGTTCGCGCGCTCAAACACGTAACCAACCTCCACCTTGTTTGCCATACTCACGAGCCCAAGTGAGAACTCACGCGACGTCGCTTTGAGAAACGTAAGCACACCTGGAAACAGCGGCAACTCTGTGATCATTTCGCGGTGCAGATCCGTCTTGGCGTCAAGCACCGTTTCCAGCATCGGATCCGTCAAAGGTTTCTTCGCGCGCTCAAACATCGTCTTAACAAACGTCCGGTCGTCCATGCCCAGCGCACTCATGTACGACTCTTCCGTGAGGTCGATCTCGTGCCCGCGCAGAATTTCCTGGTACGCCTTCATCTGAATTGTTTCGTCGTCGATGATGACGCCGTTGAAGTCGAAGAAAATCGCTTTGATCATTTACGTTGTGCTTTCAAGTCGTCGATAAGTTTGGGCAATCGTTCACTCTCGAGCACATCCAAACGACGCAACACTTCAGCGAGCGAGAGTTCGTTTTTGAGGTTCACCTGGTAATCGAGATCGGCGCGCAGTCGATCTTTTTCGCCCTGCCGGTTTTGCGACATCATGATGATCGGCGCCTGCATGCCTGCAATGACTGCGAGCACGAGGTTCAACATTTGATACGGCGCCGGATCGAATCCGCGTATGAGTATGATCGAGTTGAAGATGATCCAGAAAATGATCAGCGCGATCGAAACGCCGATAAACTTCCAGCTACCGCCAAACTCCGCAATCAAATCCGCAGCGCGATCGGCGAGCGTCAAGCGCGCCTGTTCTTCCTCGTTGACGTTACGCGAAACTCGCGAGCGCAGCAGTTCGTCAGTGCGCCGCAGTCGATCGGTCAAAGCGGCGAGCATCTCGAGTGCGACGTCAGGATTGGTCCTGACGAACGAGAGAAACGCGTCGCGTGAAAGAACCGCAAAGTTCGCGTCTTCGATCACTTGCGCATCAGCGGATCGCTGGCGGCCGTCGATGATCGCCATCTCGCCGAAGAAGTCGCCCTGGGCCAACTCGGCGAGCGTGACTTCCGCGTCGTCGTCATCGCGAATACTGATGCGCACGCGCCCGCTCTCGATGAGATACATGGCATCGCCCTTGTCGCCCTGCCGGAAGAGACGCGTGTTCTGCGGCACAGTCTTGGTCGAAAGCAGATCGCGCAACTCGGTGGCGGCCGCATCATCGAGAGAAGCAAAGAGCGGCACCGACCGAAGCGCCTCGAGCGTCATTTGCGACATGGGAGCCTCCTGAAATTAATACTTCTCTGCGGTTCTCTGCGTATCTCTGCGACCTTTGCGTTAAAGGGCTGTTTTTGACGCAGAGAACCGCAGAGATACGCAGAGGGCCGCAGAGAAGTATTTCAAATCACTTTTCCATCCTTCATGAACACGATTCGATCGGCAAAACTATTCGCCAGTTCCTGATCATGCGTGACCATCAGAATCGTCAGCGCATCATGGTCCACCATCTCGCGCAACAACCCGAGCAGCTCGTGCGCCCGAATCGAATCGAGATTTCCGGTGGGCTCATCAGCCAGCAACACTTTCGGATTGTTGGCTAATGCACGTGCGATCGCGACGCGCTGTTGCTCGCCGCCGGAAAGTTCGGACGGCTTGTGTTCGAGACGATCGCCAAGACCAACGCGCGCCAGCAACTCACGCGAACGTTCGCGTCGCTGTAACCCGCGCAAACCTCCGAACGCAAGCGCGAGCGAAACGTTCTCGCGCGCGGTCATCGTCGGAATGAGGTTGAAGTTCTGAAAGATCATGCCGACTGAGAAGCGCCGGTAACGAGCCATCTCTTTTTTTGTAAACGGTCCGAGCGGTTTCGACGCAAAAAACACTTCACCCTTAGTCGGGTGATCGAGGCCGCCAAGCATGTTTAGCAAAGTTGATTTACCGGAACCCGACGTGCCCTGGATCGCGACAAACTCGCCTTCGTTGATCTCGAGCGACACGTCGTCGAGCGCAGTAACGTTGTTACTGCCCATCTGATAGATCTTTGATACTTCCTGCGCGGCTAGGAGGGCGGGCATCAGCGCCTACTCACCCTCCATAATTCGAAACGTTCGTCTTCGAAACCCTTCAACGACATATCAAACTCTTCGGCAGACAAATTCTCCGACTCGATCAACTCGCGCACTTTCGCGTCCTCGTAAACGGAACGTGAGATTATCACGTCGGCGCCACACGACAGACCTTCGAGACGCGCAGCCATGTTAACTGTCGAGCCAAAGTAGTCGAGTCGATCGTTCAGCGTTACGGCGATGCAGGGGCCGGTATGCAGTCCGGCTTTCAACTGAAGCGGAATAATGCCGTCGCCCGGTGCGGCGAGGGCGCGTTGCACTTCCAGCATCGCGTGTAAACCATCGGCTCCCGATCGAAACACTGCCATCACTGCGTCGCCGATCGTTTTCACGATCGCGCCGTCGTGTTCGACGATTGATTTCCGCACGACGTCGAAGTGACTCATGACGCGACCAAACGCAGTCGCGTCGCCGATTTGTCGATAGAGTTTGGTTGAATCCCGCAAATCCGTGAACAAGACCGTCAGAGTGCCGACTGAGATCTGTTCGCCGGGTCGCAAAGCCTCGCTTGCAAAAAGATCTCGGAACATTTGCAGCGCGGTCACTTCAGCGGCCGTTGTCGCCTGGTCGCTCCATTCGAGACGCTCGAGAATCAAGAGTTGTTCAGCATCCGTCTCATTCTTTAACGCCAATGTGAACTGCTCGTTAACATAAAGAGTGTCGAGGCTCCAACCGTTACCCGTGATCGTTACCTGCGCTGAAGATTCGCCGTCGGGAGAAACCGTGACGTCTTGCGATCCGGGAAGTTCGAGCGCACGCAGACGATAATTTCCAGTTTCCAATGGTAACGAAAGCTCCCGCTTATCGCCGGCCGGCAGAAGCTGTTGCGCGACGACGTGCGGCGTCCAATGTGGACTGCCTATGCAGAACGACGACACGTGCAAACGTCTCACCGCCGGGTTTGGTTTAAACGTTAACTCCACGTAGCGATCGAAGTTGACAGTGAAATCGATCTTGCAAGTGTCGCAGTGAACGCTGCTGGTGATGTCTTTCAACGAGACGCCGCTCTCCTGTGGACCACGACAAAGCGGACACAGCAGGTCCCACTGAAAATCGAGCAACCCACTTCTCGTAGCGCGGAGGCAAACTTCAAGAACCGCACGTCGCGAAAGTTGCCAATCGTCGGCGAGTTTGTACGCGCGAATGCGAGCGACTGCGAAGTCGTCGCCGTGTTCGAGAAAGTCAGCCAGACGCTCCGCTATGGCGATACTTTCCTCAGTTTCCAGATCCGCGATCAGTTTTTGTTTGAGTGCGGTGAGTCTTTGCAGATCAAACGACGACTGTGAAGTGTTTGGCTCAGCAGTTTCAAGCGCAGCGCCCTGAGAGGCAAGCTCGTCGTACTTCAAAATCGAGTCACGAAACCGGCGCGCGACGACGAAGTTCAGTTGCACCGGTATCGCGACTGCGCCGGGAATATTTCGCGGCGTGGACCACAACTCGTAAATAAGATGCGTGCCGCCTTCGGCCCTCGGTTGTAACTCGGCACGCATTCGCAATCGCGAGAGCGGACCCTTGCTGTAAACGCGCTCGACACCGAAGCGCACGGGCTTGACCCATTCGAAAGGTTGTTCTTCCCATTCGACGGGCAAGCCGTAAATCGAGAGTCGCACTTTGCGACGCGCGTTGCGGCGATGAGATTTATCTGCGGAATCTACTTCGATTTGCGGCACACCCGTATCGCGGTTGAACCTGTTCGTGTCGGCAATGAAGGGCCACAGTCTTTCGGGATTCGATTTGAGATCAAACTCCCAGCGTTTGTGATACTCGCGAAGAGACATGTGAGCTTCAACTACAAAAGACTATCCACAGATTCCACAGATTTTTTCTGTGTAATCTGTGGATGGTTTTGTGTTCTTATCGATCAGACCTCTTTGTACTCCGAGTCGACGTCTTCGTGTGAAAGAGCCACTCGATAATTTCTCGACTGTAACTGTTTCGTGATCAGCAAATCATCTTTGGTCTTGAGGAGGTCGGCGCGACTGTAAACCGACAATTCAAAGTTGTAGCCGTGAGTAATCGCATCCTTCGGACACGCCTCGACGCAATAGCCGCAGAAGATGCAACGTCCATAATCAATGTTGTAAACCGCGGCGTAACGTTCATCGACACCAATGCGCTCCTCAGGCGGCCGCGGATCGTCCGCAGCCACGATGTAAATGCACTCGGAAGGACAAGCCGCAGCGCACAGGTAACACGCGACGCACTTCTCTCGTCCGAGCTCGTCAACGTGCAGCAGGTGTTGCCCGCGATAACGCGGCTGCACAGTAACCGGCTGGTCGGGATACTCGACCGTCAATTTTCGCTTGGGAATGTATGACAAGGTCACACCCATTCCCTGGATGATTGCTTTAGTGGATTCAATTACGTCAGTGATTATCGACATTTTGTTATGACCTAAAGATCGACTCCCGAACTTCCTAATTCTTTTACGACTGAGCTAGTCGATTGCCAGCGACCATCGCGCCACACAAACTTATCGGTGAAATCGTATGAGCGCTTCTCGTCGCCAGCATAGAACGCGACCGTTCCCGTCAGCGTCGCACGGTCACCAGTTAGCACCAGCTTTAAATTATTGAACTCCCATTTGTCGATCCGTGTATTGCGTTGGATCGTTCGGATGTAATCAGCTTTGCCTTGCGGCTCCCCGTCAGGGCCCTCACCGACAAAATCATCGGCGAGAATTTGATCGAGTTTCTTCTTATCAGCGTTGAAATTCGCAACTGTCCAGTCGTTCTCAATATCTCTCAACTGCGCCAACACCTGGTCGTGGTCGGTTGGAACCGGCGCGTTGACGTTTTCATTTGTATTGGTGTTTGAGTTCGTCTCCGGCGGCGCAGTGTTCGAATTTTCCTCGGGACGGTTGACGGTAATCCGAGGGGTTTCACGGCGCGCGACTCGCGACACCAGCATCGTCCCTGCGATCGCAATCACGAGAATCCCGAGAACGAAAGCACCCACAAGCCCGACAACCCACGGCCACACACGTCTGCGCCTCTTCACTTCGCCGCCCGGCGGAACATACGGACGCGGCGGTTGATAAGCCACCGCATTCCAATTGTCGTCGTGTGTGTTGCGGGGCGTGACGACAGTGGCGCCGTCGTCGGGCTCAACGTCCGTCAGCGGTGTGCCGTCGTCGATGCAAAAACGAAGGTTGGGATCAGTAAAAGTCCGGTTGCAGGTGGAACAGCGTTTCATTTCAATATGAATTCTAAACCACCGCTCGGGAAATCACCCAAAGCCGCCGAACGTAATGCCGAAAAGGAACCAGAGGAAGACCAGCAAATAGAAGACTATTGTGATTGACCCGATTACTATGCCGGCGGTGGCAAATGGCTTTCCGGTGACCTTATCGGGCGTCTTCTTGATTTGCGAGAGTGCCATAATGCCCATGATGACCGCCGCAATTCCGGGCAGCGGACCAAAACACCAAAACCCAAACACGAATCCGGCAATGGCTGTAATCATCGACGCCAGCGCCAGCCCCTGGCTTTTTCCCGTGACGTTGGGTCGATATGGAGGTGGTGGCGGCGG
>DATEWS010000546.1:0-5649 GCA_035257785.1 Pyrinomonadaceae bacterium | reverse complement strand
TTGGCCTGAAACTGGTCCCAGTAATCCTTCACGAAATCCCTCTGCTTGCCGTGACCGTAGCCGGACCCGAATTCGTACTGGTCCATCTCAGCGAGCGCCTGGTCGAGGCTCCAGTGATCGTGGTTGAAGCGATACACAGCGCCCACGACCCCAGTGCGATGGCGGCCGCCCGCACAGTGAACGAAGAACTTACCTGTCGCCGGATCGTCAACGACTTTTAGGAACTCGTTGATCTGGTCCATGCTGGGGTAGCTCTTGTCAACCATCGGAATGTTGACGTAGCGGAGTCCCGCGGCCTCGACGGCGGGCTTCTCATACTCCATCGAGTTGTCGGTTAAGTCGATGATGGTCTTCACCCCCAGCGCAGCAAGCGCCTGGTAGTCGCCCTCATCAGGACGAGAGCCACGGAAGAAACGGTCATCCATCTGACCGAAGTTTTTGATCTTGATATTGGGGAATTTGCTGTTCTTGCTCTTGGCAAAAGAGGCGGTTGAAATGGAAAAAATAAGTGCCAGAATCGTGATAATCGCAGGGGAAACTTTTCTAATAGAATTCATTTAACACTCCTCAACCTTATCAATCTCGTTGAAACCTATCGGGCCTGTTCGATTGATTCCGACTGCCATCAGAACCGAGTATAAGATTCACTACCCGGGCCTCCAGTTGCATAAATTTTCCTATACTATTTCCGGGTTCGAACACCCGTTTTGCGACTTGCGGAGTTGCCACAAAGGGCACAGAAAACATCAATCCGGCGTCACAAAATTCGCGTCCCGTTTGATGACCCAACGGCCATCAGGGTTCTTCTGCCAGATGTTAAGAATGTGACCTGAGTGCTTCGCCGTTTTGCCATCGCGCGTAAAGCTTACCTTGAGAAAACTGCGCATCCAGGCCCATTGGCCCACGACCTCGATCTCCTTGATATCGATCGTCGCGTCCAGCGCGACGTTTTTCATCTGCTCGCGGTTCGCAGTGGCAAAGGCTTCTTTGCCAAACGGTTCTTTATCGGGAACGATAAAGAGCACGTCGTCAGCGAGAAGATCGAGCATGGTCGAGACGTCGCCCTTCTTACTGGCTGCGAGCCAGGTGTCAACTGATTCACGAATTGCCTGTTTGTCATCCTGCGCCGGCTTACTTTGCATATCGTTTCCTTTCACGGCTTCTTTCGTGCGATCACACCTGAATCGATAGTCTCTCCAGTGCGCGATATTGCCTGGAAGTACATCTGATCGCCGGCCACTTCAAACAGCATGAAGTGCAGATCGCGATCGTAAGACTTTTCCGTCAACGCCGAGGTCTCACTAACGTCACCGCTGCGAAGTTTGCCCGCAGCTCCGGAGACAAAGTAGTAGATCCCTTTCTGCGGCTTGATTCGCTCATACACATGATCGTGACCCGTTAGCACCACGTTTACGCCGTACTTGAGAAAGATCGGTTCCACCACTTCGCGCAACTGATCATCCGAGCCGTGCTTCTTTGCCGACGAGTAAGGCGGGTGATGAAAGAAACAGATCTTCCATTCCGAAGTGTCTTTCGCAAGCTCGTCTTCCAGCCACTGCACCTGCTTCTTGTCCATGTAGTTGCTGTTGAGCGAGTAGAACGCGACGTTGCCCTTCTTAAACCGGTAATACTCCTTGCCATTCATGTTGAAGTTTTCGTAATTCACTTGCAGCGGCAGATCGTGATTGCCCAACGTCGCATAGAATTTCACTTTGTTGTCGAGCAATGCCTTGTACGGCTCGGAAAACTTCTTCTCAAAGTCCTGCGGCGCCTCGCCACCGTAAAGGTTATCGCCCATCATCAACACGAACTCAAACGGAAACAGCACGCGATATTGGACCATCATGGCGCCGACGTCTCGCTGCTTTTCAGTGCCGGAACCAGTGTCGCCGATCACCGCAAAGCGGACTGAGCCGTCTTTAACCGGAAATGTCAGTTTCGGCGGCGCACTATGCGCACTGTTGTGGGCAAGTTTCTGTGCAGCGGTTGGAACAAAGAGAGTTGCACTTATAACCAACGCAAGCAGGAAATTTTGAGTATGAAGCCTTCGCATGTTCTTAACCTCATGGTAGTGCGTCGGGCATGTAGTCGATGATCACGTTACTCTCGCGATCGACCAACAACATGTTTCGTCCTACAAATCGATACCTGACTTCTTTAGGCAGTTGCGGCAACTTTGCGAGCAGCGTCGCGGGCATTTCCGACAACTCGGCGCTCTGCGCATACGGATAGTTCACGCGCAGAACAACGCCTTGAGTTTCGGTTTCGAAGATCGTGTCGCGCAGTTCGCGTCGATCTCTACCCTGGAATTCAATCTTCAGAGTGCGGCGAATGTAGTCTGCGGTTTCCGGGCGAAACAGTTCGCCGCGTTTCGCACCGGCACGCGCGTTTCTCATCGACTCTTCGAGCGCCGTGCGATATGCGTTGATCTGTTCAGGAGTGCTGTCCTTCGAGAGCTTGGGGGTGCTGGCTTTGACCTTCTTGCGCAGCTCGACGTAATCGTTGACCTGTTTCTCGAACATTTGAAGCGCTGCCTTGTCAGCAGGTGACACTACTGCCGGAGGCGCGAGCGCCGCGTTCTGACTCTGCTGTGCAGGAGTCACACTCGCAACTACGACCAACACACCGAGACACAGAAAATATCGCAATGTTCGACCTTGCATATACTGCGCAAAAGCAAGGAAAATGCCAGTAGGGAACTTAGGGTTCAAAGCCATTAATTGAGTTGTTTGATGTGTGCGATCTGAATTCACTCGGATGTACGGAGTTCATGCAAACCGTAACGATTACAGATGAATAAACACCATTTCTTTTTCTCAGTCTTTCTCATCGTTGTTTGCACCGCGGTCGCGACGGGACAACAGAATTTCTCAACTCTTGATGCATTTAAGGACTCCGTTGGACGCGGCGAAGATCGCATCACTGTAGAGGCCACCGGCGATCTCAACGGCGACAATCTCGAAGACTGGGCCGCTGTGGTCCATCGTGAAAAATCAGATGCAGCGCCAACGCACCAACTCTACGTACTGATACGGCAACCGCAGGGCGGTTATCAGGTTGCACAAACGTCTCGCGAAGAAGTGATTTCCGGGATGGGTTGTTGCTGGGTGGAAGACCTGCAAATCAATGGCGGTAGTATCTACATTCAGAACAATGCCAAGACGGCCGCAACGATGGAAGCGGCGAGGCATCAATTCAAACTCTACAAAGGCCAGTGGCGGCTCGTCGGTATTCAGATCTTCTATACCGATCACAGTGACGACACTTCAACCGACACTGACATGAATGTTCTCACCGGCGACGTAATCGAAAAGAAGTCGAAGGGCGACGGCAAACCTAAAATCGTCAAACGCAAGAAGAGATTCGGCCTCTCCTTGCTCAAAGATTTCGACTTCTCGAACTCCTTTGGCACATCAGCGTAAGTCTTGAGATACAGGCTTCAGACTCAACACCAATGCGATGATGCCCAGCCCGAGACCGCTTCGGTTGTCGAAATCATCGTGCGTCATCCGTCATACTAACGAGCGTGGTTCAACCACGAAGAGGAGAAGCGAGATGCTGTATGTTTTATTGATTTATGAGAAACCGGACGACTTTGCGCGCCGCGATTCGCCTGTGGAGTCGGAAGCATACGCCGGCGCCTGGCGCGCGTATCACCGTGCCTTGCTCGAGGCTGGAGTCTTTGCCGGCGGCAAACCCCTGGACTCACCCGAGACCGCGACGACGGTGCGATTGCGCGACAGCAAGCGCGAGATCCAGGACGGGCCGTATTCCAACACGAAGGAACAATTGGGTGGTTTTACACTGCTCGAGCTGCCTTCGCTCGATGCCGCATTAGAATGGGCGGCAAGATGTCCGGCCGCTTCGTACGGTGCTGTCGAAGTGCGACCGATAGCCGTCGAATTGGAGCCACGCGTCACCGTTGCAAACTCGAACTCATGAGCCGGCACACCGCGCGGTCGAAGCAGTGGCCCGCGAATCATACGGACGTCTCGTGGCGCTACTCGCAGCGCGCACGCACGATGTCGCAGGCGCTGAAGACGCGTTGGCCGACGCCCTCGTGTCCGCATTGTCGACGTGGCCTCGCGACGGTATTCCGAAGAATCCGCAAGGCTGGCTCTTAACGGCTGCGCGCAACCGCCTTCTCGATCATGCGCGACATCAGCAGGTACACGAACACAGCACTCCGACTTTAAAGCTGATGACGCGCGAGTTTGATGAAACGGCAGATCCCGACAGGTGGCCCGACGAGCGTCTCAAGCTCCTGTTCGTGTGTGCGCATCCTGCCATCGATCCCAACATACACACGCCGCTCATGTTGCAAACAGTCCTCGGGCTTGATGCGGTAGCGATTGGACGGGCGCTGCTTGTTGCGCCGAAGACGATCGGACAACGATTGGTGCGTGCCAAGACCAAGATCCGACAAGCGCGGATCGCGTTTGAGATTCCTGCGGCGGATCAGATTCCCGAGCGCCTGGAAGCAGTGCGGAACGCGATCTACGCTGCGTACGGCAACAGTTGGGAGGACGCGAGTGGCGTCGACCAACGCATCACGGAACTCGGTCAGGAGGCAGTTTGGCTTGCGCGCGTTCTGCGTGAGCAGATTCCGGACGATCCAGAAGTCCGCGGTCTGCTGGCGTTGATGCTTTATTGCGAGGCGCGACGTCCGGCGCGTCGCAGCGCCGACGGCAAATTCGTGCCGCTCTCGGAGCAAGATCCAAAAGACTGGCGCATGCCTATGATTGAAGAAGCGGAAGGTGAACTCACGGCAGCCTTCCAAATGCGGCGACCAGGACGATATCAGATCGAAGCTGCCATTCAATCAGTCCACGCTGAACGTGCTCATACAGGTCGCACTGACTCTGCTGCTATCGCTGCATTCTACGATCAACTCATGCAGCTCGCGCCTTCGATTGGAGGTGCGGTCGCACGGGCCGCGGCGCACGCCGAAGTTCAAGGACCTGACGCAGGGCTAACTCTCCTTGATCAGATCGACTCGCAGGCTGTGATTTCCTATCAACCGTATTGGGCCGTTCGCGCGCACTTCCTGCGACAACTCGGCCGCTCGCAGGCCGCTGCCGAGGCGTACGCCCGCGCTATCGGACTCAGTGAGGACCCCGCCGTCCGTGCCTTCCTAACCGAACGTCGCGATAGTTTGACGCCTCAGTGAACGATCCTTACTCCACCTGTAGAAATCATTCCGCCTCGACCGTCACTACTGTGAGAAATCAAGAAGGAGTCAAAAAGCATGTGTCCTTTATGTATGACAAACGCAGCGCTTGTTGTTGCAGGTGCTACTTCGGGTGCGGGCGTGCTCGGTTTCGTCGCGATGAAGATCCGGACTTTGCGACGACATCGTCGCGAGCCACGGCCACCGCAACTGGATTCGAAGAACAGTAAATAATGAGTGACAACAAGGAGAAAAACGTGAAGCAGAACAACGAGAAGAATATGGCAGCGCGTGTCCTAATGAAGACGCCCTCTATTGTAACGGCGGAAGAGTGGGAGGCTGCGCGTCAGCAGCTTCTCGTGAAGGAGAAGGCTTTGACCCGCGCGCGTGACGCGCTCGCCTCCGAACGCCGGCGAATGCCGTGGCTGGCGGTGCCGAAGAAGTATGAGTTCGAGGGGCCGAGCGGCAAAGTGAGCTTG
>DATEWS010000545.1:0-3250 GCA_035257785.1 Pyrinomonadaceae bacterium | reverse complement strand
GATCCCGGTGTGGCGAACGTGGTGGCATTCACCGGAAGCGGTGGTGGCACGACGACAAACACCGGGCGAATGTTCATCTCGCTCAAGCCACTCGACGAACGAAAGGTTAGTGCCGACGAGATCATTCGTCGTTTGCGCCGTCAACTCGCAACCGTCGAAGGCGCGTCGGTTTTTTTGCAAGCCACGCAGGATCTGCGCGTCGGCGGTCGAGGCGGTAACGCGCAATACCAGTACACGATTCAGAGTGAAAACCTCGACGACCTCGTTAAGTGGGGACCGATTCTTTTGCAGCAGTTGCGCAAAGTCGCGGCCGTGACTGACGTCAACAGCGATCAGCAGAACAGTGGTTTGCAAGCGTCACTTGATTACGATCGCGCCACTGCGGAACGTTTGGGAATCACGCCGCAGGAGATCGACGCGACGCTTTACGATGCGTTTGGACAACGGCAAGTGTCGACGATGTACACGCAGTTGAACCAGTATCACGTCGTGATGGAGGTTGCGCCGCAATACTGGCAGAGTCCCGAAGGGTTGAAAGAGATCTATCTACACTCATCGAGCGGCGGGGTCGTGCCGTTGAGTGCAGTTGCGCATTACGAGCCGGCGACAGCGCCACTTGCGGTAAACCACCAGGGCCAGTTTCCGGCGGTGACATTTTCTTTCAACCTCGCGCCTGGCGTCGCGCTCAGTGACGCAGTTAAGACGATCAACCAGACTGAGCAGAGTATCGGCATACCGGCGACGATTCACGGGAGTTTTGCCGGCACGGCGCAGGCGTTTCAAACGTCGCTTGCAAGCGAACCGTTTTTGATCGTGGCGGCGTTGCTAGCAGTCTACATCGTGCTCGGGATTCTTTACGAAAGTTACATTCATCCGATCACGATCCTGTCGACGTTGCCGTCGGCAGGTGTTGGTGCAGTGTTGGCGCTGTTGTTGACGCATATGGATCTTAGTTTAATCGCGTTGATTGGCATCATCCTGCTCATCGGCATCGTAAAGAAGAACGCGATTATGATGATTGACTTTGCGCTCGCCGCCGAACGCGGTGACGGAAAGAGTTCGCGCGATGCAATCTTTCAGGCGTGCATGCTGCGGTTTCGTCCGATCATGATGACGACGATGGCCGCACTGCTCGGTGCGCTGCCGCTCGCACTTGGTACCGGTACTGGTTCGGAGCTGCGGCGACCGTTGGGTATTTCGATTATTGGTGGCTTGCTGGTGAGTCAGATGTTAACGCTGTTCACGACGCCGGTGGTCTATCTCTACCTGGACCGGCTTCAGTTACGAATGAGAAATAGGCCGCGGATTACACAAAAGACGCGGATAGAAAACAATGCGTAGTCAATTTCAAATTCTTGGCGTTTCGGTATTGGGTCTCATGCTGTTCAAGAGTTGTGATAAGGCGCCGAAGTATGCGAAGCCTGCCGTCGCAACGCCGCCCGCTTACAAAGAGATCGCGCCCGATGCTTTTAAAGAAACGAACGACTGGAAGTTCGCGCGGCCGAGTGATGGCGTGATTCGCGGCAAGTGGTGGGAGATGTTCAACGACCCGCAACTGAACAGTCTCGAAGAGCAGTTGAACACGGCCAATCAGAACATTGCTCTCGCTGATGCTAACTTCCGCGCTGCGCGCGCGTTGGTCAAAGAATCGCGCTCACAATATTTCCCAACGGTAACGACGAGTCCGTCGATCATTGTCTCGCGACAGTCAGGCGCGGCAACGCACTCGAACGTTTCGCCGGGACGACAGAGTGTCAATTACACCCTCCCGTTCGATGCGACGTGGGAACCTGATTTTTGGGGACGCATCCGCAACTCCGTCGTCGCGAGTGCTTCCGAAGCGCAGGCGAGTGCGGCCGATTTGCAGAATGTGCGTTTGAGTGTTGAGGCTGAGCTCGCGTTTGATTACTACCAGCTTCGCTCGCTCGACGCTGAGAAGCGTTTGCTCGATACGACGATCGACGCGTATCAACAACAACTCGACCTCACACGCGTGCGTTTTCAAACTGGCATCGCGTCGGACGAGGACGTGGCCCAGGCTGAGACTCAGTTGAAAACAACACAGGCGCAAGCGACCGATCTCGGCATCGCGCGCGCGCAACTCGAACACGCAATCGCGCTGTTGACTGGTCAGCCCGCGTCGACCTTCACGCTTGCCGTCGCGCCGCTGGAAGCGCAGCCACCGGCGGTTCCAGTTGGGCTACCGTCGCAATTGCTCGAGCGCCGTCCGGACATCGCTGCCGCTGAACGGCGTGTAGCTGAAGCGAACGCGGAGATTGGAGTGACAAAGGCTGCGTTCTTTCCATCGCTCGTACTCGGCGCCACTGGCGGACTCGAGAGCACATCGATCGCAAGCTGGTTCACGTGGCCGGCGCGTTTCTTTTCACTTGGACCAACACTGACTCAAACATTGTTTGATAAAGGCAGACGTAAGGCTGCGACTGAGGTGTCGGTCGCGGAGTATGACGCTACAGTTGCGAGCTATCGCCAGACGGTGCTGACTTCGTTTCAGGAAGTTGAAGATAATCTCGCGACGCTGCGAATTCTTTCTCGTGAATTGGACGAACAAAACGACGCGGTTGCATCAGCTCAGCGAGCGTTGTCACTTTCAACCGAACGCTACAAATCAGGAATCGACAGTTACCTGAACGTCATCACCGCCCAAACCACACTCTTAAACAATCAACGCACCGCAGTGAATCTCCAGGCCCAACAGATGACCGCAAGCGTCGAATTGATCAAGGCCCTCGGCGGCGGCTGGAACGCATCGGAACTTCCCACACAGAAACAACTCAAAAAGTGACTATCCACGGATTACACAGATTCCATCTGCGTAATCTGTGGATGAAACTGAATCTCATAGAGCTGGGAGTAGAGGCCGCCGGTGGCGAGCAGGGCGTCGTGGGTGCCGCGCTCGGCGATGGTGCCGTGTTCGATGACGAAGATTACGTCAGCGCGACGAACCGTTGCTAAGCGGTGGGCAATGACGATGGTTGTTCGACCGGACATCAATCGGCCCAATGCTTCGAAGACTAACTCCTCAGACGCAGCGTCGAGGCCGGAAGTCGGTTCGTCGAGTATGAGGATCGGCGCGTTGCGAATGATGGCGCGCGCGATGGCGATGCGCTGGCGCTGGCCACCCGATAACGTCACGCCTTTCTCGCCAACCATCATGTCGTACTGTTGCGGCATGTTTCTGATGAACTCATCCGCATTCGCTAACTCAGCCGCACGCAGAATCTCCTCACGC
>DATEWS010000544.1:0-3860 GCA_035257785.1 Pyrinomonadaceae bacterium | reverse complement strand
GCATTCTACAACTGTATGAGTTTCCCGTTATCGACAATGCCGTAATGGCCCTGATGTGGTTGATGACGGTGTTCACTCACAATCCGTTTCTGGTGATGAATCTGTTTTACCTGCTGTCGTTCCCATTGGTCGCAATTTCCTCTTTATACGTACTGCGACATTTCAATGTGTCTTTTGTTCCCGCGCTTTTCGCAAGTCTGCTGTACGCGTTCACGCCTTTTCATTTCATTCGCAACCAGCATCACCTTTTTTATAACGCCTACTACGTGGTGCCGCTTGCCGTCATGGTCCTGCTTTGGCTCACCACGGAACTGATAGTTACGCGAAGCAGGAAGTTCGTTATCAGTGTGCTCATTGCCATCCTGCTGGGATGTAGTGGAGTCTACTATCCCTTCTTCTTCTGTTTTCTACTACTCGTCGCGGGTACGCTGGGTGTGCTCAGGTTTCGACGACTGCGCCCCCTTGTGATGGCCTTCGTTTTGATCGGCATAACCACCACCACCATCGTCATCAATCTATCGCCGAGCTTGATTTATCTGCGCCAACACGGCCACGGCGGAGCGCTGGTGCGAAACCCGGGAGAAGCAGAGACGTACGGACTGAGAATTTCTCAGTTGATCCTGCCCATCACTGTTCACAGAATCCGCTCAGTGGACCTGTTCAAAAGATTTCATAACTCCTACGTTCTAGTCACTGAAAACGATTCAGCGTCGCTTGGCCTGATTGGCAGCATCGGGTTTCTTGGCTTGCTATTTCAGTTGTTGTATCGGAAAGAGCTCATCGCGAACCCGAGAGGCCTCTTTCACGATCTCAGCGCGCTCAACATATGCGCCTTCCTGCTGGCGACAATTGGCAGTTTCGGCTTGTTGTTCTCGCTCTATGTCTCGCCTGCGCTCAGGTGTTACAACCGGATCAGCATTTATATCGCGTTTTTCTCATTGATGGCCGTGGCCTACGCACTGGAGAGTATTTATCGAACAACAAGAACTACGAGGAGCAGGACCATCTTTTATGTGCTTCTCGCAGTGGCGCTGATTGGAGGTACCTGGGACCAAACGAGTACCTGGTATATCCCGACGTATGCCGCCAACAAGGCGGAGTTTGTAAACGATGACGTATTTGTGAAGCGTGTCGAGGCGTCGATACCCGCAGGTTCAATGATTTTTCAACTACCGTACATCCAGTTTCCGGAAGTTCCGCGCGTTGAGAGGATGTACGACTACGATCATCTACGCGGCTATGTACACTCTAAAAATCTACGCTGGAGTTTTGGAACGATCAAAAACCGCGACACAGATCGAGCCCAGGAACGAGTCGCATCGCTACCGCCAGAGCAACTTGTACAGGAGCTTGCCTTCGGAGGTTTCACTGGACTTTATCTTGACCGGTTGGGTTACCCGGACCAGGGCGTAGCGATGGAAGCGGAGTTTTCTAAAATACTGCAAGCGCAACCGTTGAGCAGTCCGAACGGGCGGCTCCTCTTCTACAATCTGTCCGATTATGCTAAAAGCCTGCGTGCGAAATACTCCGAAAGTGAATGGGAAGTAAGGAAAGAACTCAGTTTCCATCCAGTATTGCTTGACTGGGGACAGGGGTTCTTCAAGCTCGAAAGCCGGCCCGGTAAGACCTGGCGCTGGGCTTCGAATGATGGCGAGTTACATATTAGGAATACTTCGCGGCTGCCTCGGACGATTAAGATTGAGACGGCCTTCGCCACCGGACATCCGGAACTCGATGATTTCTTTATCAGTGGATCCATCTCGGACCAGCTAAAAGTGAGTGAGATTCCCGTTCCATATTCGAGGACCATTACGGTTCCGCCGGGAGAGTCTGTAATCCACTTCCGCAGCACCGCGAAGCGGGTCGATGCACCGGCCGATTCGCGCTTTATCGTCTTTCGTTTGGAAGACTTCAAAATGACCGAAATTGAATAAAGGACGTTATTGACAATGTAATTTGGCATACCTATACTGATTTCGGCTTTTGGCGAGTGTCCCCAGCCTCAGGTACTTCTATTCAACGACGACATTCCCACCGAGTGTTTGTAGGAGCAACATACATGCGCAAATGCTTAATGGCGATTCTAGTAGGGCTTTTTGCAGTGGGTGCAGTTTACGCGCAGAGCCCGCCGACACTTCGAATCGAGACTGAAACTCCCGGACTCCCATCCGAACTCTTCTACGGCAATATAAAAGTTAAACCGTTGCGCCTGCGGCCCGGCACGAACACACCGATCACGATCGATGATGCCGACTTCTATACCGCGCAACACTACATCGATTTCCTGCGACGCTTCCCGGATGCTCCTGGCTGGGCCCACTGGACGGCTGAAATCACCCAGTGCAGCGACATAAACAATCGCCGGCCCGGTGAGTCAGAAGCGCTGTGTATCGATCGCAAGCGCGAGAATACGTCCGCGGCGTTCTTCTTTTCGCCTGAAAACCAGAACGAGGGCTCCTTTGTGATTCGCGTTTACTGGGGTACGTTAGGAAGACTGGAAAGCGCGCAATGTCCAGGAGTGCCGCAGAACCTTCCTGCCTCATGCAGACCACTGTACAGCGACTACATCAAGGACGTAGCAGTAGTCAACAAGGGTATCGTCGTGAACGACCAGCTTGCGCCAGACGTCATCAATGCGAACAAGCGCGCTTTCGTTGAGTCTTTCATTACCCGTTCGGAGTTTCAGGCGGTCTACGGAAATCTTAACGCGACTCAGTTTGTCGATAAGCTTGCACAGACCACCGGTGTCCCGCTCTCGAGTGCGGACCGCGATGCGTTGATCGCTGAAGCTGGCGACAAAGCAAAGTGGGGAAGCGTTGTCTTCAAAGTGGTTGATGGTACGACTACTACTGCCGGCGGCGCGCTGCAATTCGATACGACTTACGGAAAGCAGTTCTACGACAAAGAGTTCAACACTGTGTTTGTGTTCATGGAATACCTTGGCTATCTGCGCCGGAATCCGGATCAGGACGGATACAACCACTGGCTTGGCAAGATGAATTTCTTTGGCAACTGGGTTGACGCACAGATGGTGCGCGCATTCATCGTGTCGCCCGAGTATCGCAATCGCTTCTGAAACATAGCACAGCGCTTTTTGGAGATCCGTGGCCGAAGCGATTCGGCCACGGGTTTTTTTATCCACAGATTACACAGATTGATTGATAGAATCTGTGTAATCTGTGGATAAGACGACCATGCGCATGAATAAACCCGGGCTCGAGATCGATCACCTGGCGGCCGTAATCCGTGAATCGATGGCGGCGCACCAGACCGAAAGCGAGCCGGTTCGTGTTGCGCAAACACTCTCAGTGGAAAACAATTTTCCACAAATCAAACTTCAGCCCGACTTTCAACCGCATTCGAATCATCGCTATCACATCTACGACTTATTGGGTTATCACGACCGCGCGTTTGTGCAAGCCGCGTATCGTGCGGTCCTAAAGCGTTCGCCCAACGAAACGGAGCTCGCGCGCGATCTCAAAGGACTCCGCTCCGGCAACGTCAATAAGATCGATCTCCTGGCCACCTTGCGTTTCACACCGGAAGGAAGAGCCAAAGGAGTGCAGGTTGACGGCCTCGTGCTCCCGGCACTGGTCAGGCGACTGGGCCAGCTACCATTGCTTGGTTACTTAGTTCGTGTCGGTATCGCCTTCGTGCGGCTGCCAAATTTGATTCGCGATCAGCGCGAGTTCGGCAGTTATGTTTTGTCGCAGCAGGAGCAGATTGCGGATTTTATCAACGAAGCTTCGGCACGCATCAGTGAGTGTCGCAACGACGTGTCGCGGTTAGAAGAAACACTTTCTGCGTTTTCTAAACAGGCCGAAACGTTATCGGAAAAACAATCGGCAATGGAGCGGCAG
>DATEWS010000543.1:0-3005 GCA_035257785.1 Pyrinomonadaceae bacterium | reverse complement strand
CTATAGCCGCCTTGTCGAACCACTTCTGCATTCCGATCTCCACCCGTGTGCCGCCGGACTCTGGTGTGATCTTGATCGTGAGCGCTGAAGAAAGTCCCGTGAGATCTCTTAACGTACTCGACTTGCGCGCCTGAATAATACTAGTGGTCGAAACCTGAAACGTCTGCACTTCATACTCGCTGTCAAAAACGTTGCGCAACTCCGCACTCAACGCAGGCATATCAACTTCGACACCCGGATAATATCTACTCTCCATCTATGCTGGCCTCCAAAACGGTCAATATCGCCATGAAAACTATACTGATTCCGATCTTACTTGTCGTCATTACGCTGCCAACGCCGATTACGTTCGCACAGACTGCGATCGATGGCTTCAGCGCCGAGCGCGCAACCGCCGAGCGTCGCTGGGAAGAACAGTTTCGCGCCGTCCCTAACCCAAAATCCGCGCGCGAACACCTCCGTCGTCTCACACTCGAGCCACACATCGCCGGCTCCAAAGAAGACTACAACACGGCTGTTTACGTTCGCGACCAACTGCGCAGTTATGGACTCGCAGCGGAGTTGAAGGAATACGAGGTTTGGCTCAACTATCCAAACACGCCGACCGTGCTCGAGTTGATCACCAATCGTCGCCAACGACTGAATACGCAGGAAGCAATCGTGCCCGGGGATCCGACGTCATCGAATCCCAAGATCACGCCGTTGTTCAACGGTTACAGCGCGAGTGGCGACGTGACTGGTCCAGTGGTCTACGCAAACTACGGTTTGCCACCTGACTACGAGGCGCTAAAGAAAGCCGGCATCGACGTCAAAGGCAAGATCGTGATCGTGCGATACGGCAACTCATTTCGCGGCGTGAAGGCGAAGGTTGCGGAAGACAATGGCGCGATCGGCTGCATCATCTACTCCGATCCGGAAGACGACGGTTACATGCAAGGCGATGTTTACCCGAAAGGACCATGGCGTCCGGTCGCTTCGGGTCAACGTGGGTCGGTGCAGTATTTGTTTGACTATCCCGGCGATCCTTTAACGCCTGCAAGGCCTGCCATTCCCGGTGAGACTCGTTTGAAACCGGAAGAGGCGACGAATCTCACGCACATTCCAGTCCAGCCGATCGCTTATGACGTCGCGAAAACGATCCTGGGCCAACTCAAAGGACCAGTGCGGCCGAGTGGTTTTCAGGGCGGCTTACCGTTCGCCTATCACGTTGGCGGCACGAGCGATGTCAAAGTCCGTTTAAAGACGGACATGGACTACAAGATTCGAAAGATCTGGGACGTCGTCGCGCGTATCGACGGTAACCAGGAGAAGGATCGCTGGGTAGTGCTCGGCAATCATCGCGACGCGTGGGTGTTCGGCGCGGTCGATCCAAACAGCGGCACGTCGGCGATGCTGGAGTTGGGCCACGGTTTTGGTGAGTTGTTGAAGCAGGGCTGGAAGCCGCGACGTACGATCATACTTTGCAGTTGGGACGCGGAAGAGTATGGCCTCATCGGTTCGACTGAGTGGGCCGAGGAATTCGCGAACGATCTGAAAGAGAAGGCCGTCGCTTACTTAAATCTTGATGCGGCAGTTTCAGGTGCGAACTTCGGAGCTTCGTCGGTGCCGTCATTATGGAAACTGTTACGCGCGGCGACGCGCGACGTGAAAGATCCGAAGACTGGCAAGAGCGTCTATCAGCAGTGGCAGGATCACACGCATGAAAATCGTCCTGAGAGTGAAGAGAAACCCGGCGAAGCGCGCATCGGAGCGCTCGGTTCGGGATCGGATTATACGCCGTTTCTGCAACACCTCGGTGTGCCGTCCACTGACATGGGATTCAACGGCGATTATGGCGTCTATCATTCGGCGTACGATTCTTTTTACTGGATGGACCACTTCGGCGATCCGGGATTTCAGTACCACGTGGCGGCAGCGCAACTTTGGGGTACCCTCGCGATGCGTTTGGCTGACGCTGACGGAATCTCACTTGATTACACCGATTATGCGAACCAGATTCGCGATTACTTCACCGAAGCGATGAGACTCGCGCGCATTCGCAGTCTCGCCGGATCGTTGGACGAGAAAGCGATGACTTCAGCTATCGATGATTTTACTAAAGAAGCGGAGCGCGTTGAGAAAGCGCGGCAGGATGCGGTCCGCACTTCCGATCGCGCGAAGCTCGCAAAGATCAACGCCGCGCTGGTCCAGGCGGAACGACAGTTTCTCGATGAGCGAGGTTTACGCGGACGGGCGTGGTACAAGCACCAGATCTACGCTCCGGGTTTTTACACCGGTTATGCGGCGCAACCGTTGACGGACTTTCGTCAGGCACTTGACGACAGGAACACGACGAACGCGAAGGAAGGTCTCGAGCGGATCATCGAAGCGATGAAACGCGCAACGAAAACGTTAAAAGCCGCCGATTAACGCGAATTTACGCGGATAGATCCGTGTCCGTTCGCGTAAATCCGCGGATTAGTTTTTGTTCTTCGCTTTCTTCTCGACCTCGGGTGGGAGCTTCGCGGTGGCTTCCGTGATCGATTGCACGCCTTCATTCAGTTGTTCGAAACTCGCGATCTCCGCCTCACTCTTCGCTTGCGCACTGAGCGGCTTCAACTGCGTGAAGATCGAATTCACTGACGTGGACAATTTTCGCAGTGATTTACCGATCAGCGGATTTCGTTCGTCATGCATGCTCACGTCGTCGATATTATCTATTGCCGCATCGATGATCCGCGCGATATCAGAAACGAGTTCAGCGCGCGAGCCAGTTGGTAATTCGCCCCAGCGCTCCGACTCCTTCTTTAATTGTTTTGCGTTTGCTGCCGCTGAACTGTTGATCACGATCAGGCGACGCTCCGCGGCTCGGATGAAGACGTCGATCCGCTTGTCGAGAATCTGCGCCTCTTTCACGAGATCCACTTCTTGCGGCGTCAGATAATCCCGCTGGGCCAGCGCCGTGTTTGCAAGGAACAGGGAGATGACAATTGTTAACAGGAATCGGGTGATCATGGCTCGTTGCT
>DATEWS010000542.1:0-9445 GCA_035257785.1 Pyrinomonadaceae bacterium | reverse complement strand
CGGCCGGAAATACCGGAGCGGCAATGGCGACCGCGAAGATGGTTATCGGTACGCTTCCGGGCGTCGATCGACCAGCACTCGCGGCTATGATTCCGACCAAGGCTGCGAAACCAACGCTGCTGCTCGATGTCGGAGCAAACTCCGAGTGCAAGCCGCATCACCTGGCGCAGTTTGCCATCATGGGTGATGCTTACTCGCGTTCGGTGCTCGGAACAGTTAAGCCTTCAGTCGGACTGATGAGCATCGGCGAGGAAGAGGCAAAGGGAAACGAACTCACTAAAGAAGCGTTTCCACTCTTGCGGCAGTTGAGCAACATTAACTTCGTCGGCAATGTTGAAGGACGCGACGTGTTCTCGGGAATGGTTGACGTGATCGTCACCGACGGTTTCACCGGCAACGTGATGTTGAAACTGTCGGAAGGATTAACTGAGGCAATGCTGTCGATGCTGAAGCGCGAGTTGATGGCGACGGCAGTGACGAAAGCGGGCGCGATGCTGGCAAAGCCGGCATTTCGGAGTATCAAGAAGCGACTCGACTACACGGAATATGGCGGCGCGCCGTTGCTGGGTGTGAGCCGGATCGTAGTGATCGGCCATGGGCGTTCGAATGCGCGTGCGATTCGTAACGCGATCAGGAGTGTGAAAGAGTTTTCTGAACACCGCACCGCAGATCGAATTGAAGAGGGTATTAGAAATAAGCCGCGGATTACATCTGCGGCTTAATGTAGTAATCTGAGGGATTGATGGTGAATCAAGGCGCTGGCATCCTGGGTACTGGTCACTCGTACCCGGAAGGCATTCTGACGAATGAGGATCTCGCAAAAATAGTCGAGACCTCCGACGACTGGATCACGACGCGCACAGGAATCAAGCAACGGCGCAAAGCGGCGCCAGATGAATACACGTCGATGTTTGCCGTGCGTGCGGCACGACAGGCAATCGAGCGCGCTCGTCTCGATCCTTCCGACATCGATCTGCTTCTTTGTGCGACAGTTACGCCTGACCAGATACTGCCGTCAACCGGTTGTATCGTGCAGGCCGAACTGGGCGCAAACAACGCTGCGGCCATGGACATCGTGGCTGCCTGTTCAGGTTTTCTTTACGGAGTGTCGCTGGCCGATTCGATGATTCGGACCGGACAGGTTCGTCATGCAGTTGTAGTTGGCGCAGAGATTCTGACGCAGTACGTTGACTACACCGATCGCAAGACGTGTGTGTTGTTTGGTGATGGCGCGGGCGCAGCGGTGCTTGGACCAACCGAAGTCGGTCGCGGCATTCTCGCGTCGAAGATCAAGTCTGACGGTCGTTACGAGGAACAACTTTACTCGCCCGGTGGCGGCACTCGCCGCAAGCCGACAGCAGAGACACTCGCTGCGGGCGATCACTTCTTTAAGATGAAGGGCAACGAGCTGTTCAAGGTCGCCGTTCGTTCGATGGCTGAGATTTCACGCGACGTTTTGCAGACTGCGGGTGTGAATTCTGATGACATCAGTCTCTTTATTCCGCACCAGGCGAATCAGCGCATTACCGAAGCTGTGGCGGATCGTTTGAATGTCGACATGTCGCGGGTTTATTCAAACATCGCGGTCCATGGAAATACTTCTTCAGCGTCGATACCGATCGCGCTCGACGAGTGCGTCAAAGCTGGGCGAATCAAAGAAGGCGATTTAGTGTTGATGGCGTCCTTTGGCGGTGGTGTGACGTGGGGCGCAGTTTTGGTGAGATGGTGAACACGGATAACACGGAAATAAAATCCGGATTTTCTTCCGCGTTATCTGTGGCAATAATTTTCCCGGGGCAGGGGTCACAAGCCCCTGGAATGGGAAAAGACCTTGCAGAAAAATTTCCGGTAGCCCGGCAGGTCTTTGAAGAAGCTGATGACGCACTGGGCTTCGCGATTTCGCGACTCTGTTTTGAGGGTCCGGCTGAGGATCTACAGTTAACGGAGAATACGCAGCCCGCGATTCTGACAGTCTCGGTTGCTGCGTTCCGAGCCTTGAGCGAAGCCGGAATCGATACGCCGGCATTTGTCGCGGGGCATAGTTTGGGTGAATACTCGGCGCTTGTAGCTGCGGGTGTTTTGAGTTTGTCTGACGCTGTCAGAACAGTGCGCGCGCGTGGCCGTTACATGCAGGAAGCCGTGCCGGTTGGTACTGGCGCGATGGCCGCGGTTATTGGTGGTGAGCTTAGCGACATCGAACGTATTTGTGCTGAAGCGCGAGGAGATCAGGTCTGTTCGGTCGCGAATTTTAACTCGCCTGGTCAGGCGGTGATTGCGGGCAACACTGAAGCCGTCGATCGCGCGATCGAATTGCTGAACGGCGTCGCGAAGCGCGTGATCAAATTGAAGGTGAGCGCGCCATTTCATTGCGCGCTTATGAAGCCGGCACAGGATCGGCTGGCACAGGATCTCGAGCGGCTTGAGTTTAATGAACCGGCGATTCCGG
This sequence comes from Pyrinomonadaceae bacterium, assembly GCA_035257785.1. Classification (GTDB taxonomy): domain Bacteria; phylum Acidobacteriota; class Blastocatellia; order Pyrinomonadales; family Pyrinomonadaceae; genus PSRF01. The sequence goes on along the minus strand of DATEWS010000542.1, from coordinate 6,999 downwards.
TAGTGACGAATGTCGATGCGCGCCCGACCACGGCACCGCAGGAGTTGCGCGATGCGCTTGTGCGGCAGGTGTCGGCTCCGGTGCGTTGGGTCGAGTCGATGCAGTTGCTGATCGAGCAGGGCGTCGATACTTTTGTCGAAGCCGGCCCGGGAAAAGTTTTGTCAGGTCTGATGCGTCAAACCAATCGCGACGCGAAGACACTGAACGTTGAGGACGTAATTTAATTAACTCACAGAGGAGCAAACACGATGCCCGATCAAGAGATCGAGAACAAGGTTAAACAGATTATCGTCGATGAGCTAGGTGTCGATGAGAACGAGGTCACGCCGAATGCGAGATTCATCGACGACCTCGGCGCCGACTCGCTGGACACGGTCGAACTCGTGATGCGTTTTGAAGAGGAGTTTGGCATTGAGATTCCCGACGAAGACGCTGAGAAGATCCAGAGTGTGCGCGACGCGTATAACTATATCGACCAGCACAAAAAATAGTGATGAGCTGTCTTTGCGGTCCTCTGCGTATCTCTGCGAACTCTGCGTTTTAAATAGGTGAATAACACTTTAACGCAGAGGGCGCAGAGATACGCAGAGAGCGCGGAGATGATTTTCAAGGAGTTCTGATTTTGACACGACGTGTCGTAGTTACGGGCCTCGGCCTTGTCACACCTGTTGGCAACACTGTCGAAGACACGTGGACCGCTTTGATGGCCGGTCGCAGTGGCGCCGACTACATCAAGAAGTTTGATGCGGAGCGTTTCTCGGTCAGGTTTGCCTGCGAAGTAAAAAACTTCGACCCGCTGACATTCATCGCTAAGAAAGAGGCGCGCAAGATGGGCGCCTTTATTCATTATGCGATTGCGGCCTCGATCGAAGCAGTCGCGGATAGCGGCATCCAAATGACGCCGGAAGGAAAGTTTTCAGCCGACATCGCGGAAAATGCAGGCACATACATCAGCAGCGGTATCGGCGACTTCTGGGCCATCGAACGCGAGCACTCGAAGCTGCTTGACGATGGACCAGATCGCGTCTCGCCATTTTTTATCGTTTCGGCGATCGTAAACCTCGCCGCCGGTCAGGTCTCGATTCGTTTCGGCGCAAAAGGACCAAACTCAGCTACCGCGACCGCGTGTTCCGCCGGCGCGCACGCGATTGGCGACAGTTTCAAGATCATTCAACGCGGCGATGCCGACATAATGATCTGCGGCGGCGCGGAGTCGGCGATTACGCCGATGAGTGTCGCGGGCTTTTCGGCAATGCGCGCGCTCTCGACGAACAACGACGATCCGCTACACGCATCGCGCCCGTTTGAAAGAGATCGCGACGGTTTCGTGATCGGTGAAGGCGCCGGAATCATGATTCTCGAAGAGCTGGAGATGGCGAAAAAGCGTGGCGCGAAGATCTACGCCGAACTCGTGGGCTATGGCGCCTGTGCTGACGCGTTTCACTTAACGATGCCTGACGAAACCGGTTCGGGCGCGCGACGCGTAATGCAGCGCACGCTCAAAGATGCGGGCGTGAAGCCGGAACAAGTCGGTTACATCAACGCTCACGGAACCTCAACGCCCTACAATGACAAGTTTGAGACGCTCGCGATCAAGAAAACGTTTGGCGCGCACGCGTACAAGCTGGCTGTTAGTTCGACTAAGTCGATGACGGGTCACCTGCTCGGCGCGGCCGGAGGAATTGAGAGTGTGTTCAGTGTGTTGACACTGCATCGCAACGTCATCGCGCCGACGATCAACTACGTAAATCCCGATCCAGACTGTGATCTCGATTACGTTCCGAACGAACCTCGCGAAGCAAGAGTCGACTACGTGCTTTCAAACAGCTTCGGGTTCGGAGGCACGAACGCGGCGTTGTTGTTCAAGAGGTACGAAGAGTAATGAAGATCATTGTGATGATGAAGCAGGTCGCAAACAAGGATGCGATCCTGCGGATTAATAAAGACGCGACCTGGATTGAGGAGGGCGATCTCTCCTTCGAGGTGAGCGAGTCAGACGGTTATGCGCTCGAAGAGGCTTTGCGCGTGCGCGAAAAGCTGGGCGGTGAAGTTGTTGTTTGTTCGATGGGACCGCAGCGTGTGAAGAGTGTGATCAAAGACGCACTCGCGCGCGGCGCGGATCGCGCGATTCACGTGGTTGGCGACAATCTCACTCACCTCACGCCGTACGCGGCAGCGAGTGTGCTCGCGGATGCTGTTCGCGATGAAAAAGCTGATCTGATCATGACGGGGTTGCAGTCAGACGATTATGGCTACGGTCAGACAGGCGTGATCATGGCTGAACTGCTTGGTCTACCGCATGCGACGATCGTGATCGAGCTTGACGCAGCCGCGGACAAGTTGCGCGTGAAGCGTGAGCTCGAGAGCGGCTGGTATCAGTGGTATGAAATGCCGCTGCCGGCGCTGCTCACGATCCAGTCTGGTATCAGCCAGATTCGGTACGCGACGTTGAAGGGAATCATGGCGGCGAAGAAGAAAGAAATCAAAGAGGTCACGGCGTCAGCGGACGTTGTTGGCCGGCCTTCGCACCAGCGAGTCGAGAAGATTTATCTGCCGCAGAAGACGAAGCAGACGCAGATGCTTGGGAACGGTGACGCGAAAGCGGGTGCGGCGGAGCTCGCGCAGAAGCTGCATGTTGAGGCGAGGGTGTTCTAGATGAGTAGCGGAATACTGGTTTTTATTGAGCATAAGGGTGGGGTTGCAAACCGCAGTTCGGCTGAAGCGATTGCGGCGGCGCAGGCGTTGGGATCGCAGTTGCAACAGAGTGTGAGTGCGGTCGTGCTCGGCGCTGACGTTGCCGCTTTGGCGCAGGAGATCGCGGGATATGACGTCGCCAAAGTGATCGCAGCGACTAACCCGAAGCTCGCGGACTACACGCCTGATGCTTATGCGGATGGCATGGAGCAGATCGTCAAGCAGGTCGATCCAAGCTTCGTCTTTTTAACTCATACATACCAGGTTCGTGACTTCGCACCCAAGCTCGCGGCGCGTTTTGGCAAATCGCTGATCAGCGACTGCATTCGTGCAAAAGCAGACGGTGGCAAGATCGGATTCACGCGTCGCATTTTTCTCGGCAAGCTCGACGCAGACGTTGTTTCTGATGGTGAAGCACCTGTGTTCGCGACCTTTCAGACTGGCGCTTATCGTCCGGATCAGGCGGCGAAGGGCGGCGGCGCTCAGGTCGAGAACGTTGCCGTTGAAATTGGCGATGTGCGCATGAAGCCGGAGCCTCCATTCCAGGAAGCGAAGCAGGCTGTCGATCTCACGAAGGCGGAAGTGATCGTTGCTGTCGGGCGGGGCATCAAGAGTAAAGACAATCTTGTCCTCGCGGAGAAATTAGCTGAAGTTTTGGGCGGCGATCTCGCTGCCTCGCGTCCAATTTGTGACGCCGAATGGTTACCAATTGATCGTCAGATCGGATCTTCAGGTCAAACAGTCGCGCCAAAACTTTACGTCGCGCTGGGTATCTCAGGCGCTATCCAGCACCTCGTAGGCATGAAAAACTCCGGCACGATCGTCGCGATAAATAAAGATCCCGAAGCTCCCATCTTCGACATCGCCGACTACGGCATCGTCGGAGATCTCTTCGAAGCCGTCCCCGTGCTCACCGAGGAGATCAAAAAGCTCAAGGGAATTTAGCCGCAGATTACACGGATACAAATCCGGATTTTTTCTCTGTGTTATCTGTGGTTAACTTTTTTCATCTCCTCCGCGACCTCATCTGGTTTCCAATCATTTCCGCTGTAGATCCTGATGATCTTTCCATCCGGACTCACGATCACGGTTCGCAGGGCGTGAATAATCTGATCCTTCTCGGGGAAGTAAGTTAGACCAAAATACTCCGCGATCTTTTTTACCTGCTCGCTAGTGCCGCCCGCAAATTCCCAGTGCGCGAAAGTCTCGTTCTCGTAACGCTCCGTGTGCGCGGCGCCGTAACTCTTTAACACCGCGGGCGTGTCGTAACCCGGATCGATGCTGATGCTGAGCAGATGTGTTTTCTCATAAACCTGAGGGTTCTCGCCGAGGGCGCGATCGATCTGCGCGAAGTTGTCAGACATTAACGCGCAATAATCGGGCACGGGGCAACGTGTGTAGATGAATGTCAGCAGCAGCGTCTTGCCGCGATAGTCGCGGATGTGAATCTCACGATTGTTCTGATTGCGAAGAGTGAAATTCGGAACCTCGTCGCCCTCTTTTGCGATCGTCACCGCAGGCATCGCCGAAGAGTCTGCACTTACTCGCGAAACAATCAGATCTTCAAGCCACGTGTGAGAGCCATCTACCACCAGCGTCGCAGTCAATGTGTCGTTCGGGGCAAGCTCTTTCAGATCGATGCGGTCGCGCACGGTGAAGGGCATCGTCATGCCGGGCATGTAGCCCTTGATGTCTTCATGCGAAACCGTCACCTGGTGCTTCTCAGGCTCGACGGCGACGATCTTGCCTTTCAACTCAAAACGTTTCTCGTTGCTGCGGCAAGAACTCATGACAGCCACAAAAAGGCACAAAAAGCACATAAGTGCTTTCTTTGTTTTTGCGCCTTTTGTGCCTTTTTGTGGCCTCATTTGGGCTGGAGCTTCGCGTCGTAGAGTCGTTGATAGTTCCAAAAGTTTGCCAGCACCTTGTAAACGTAGTCCTTGGTTTGCGAGAAACCGATTTCGGGCACATAGCGATCGGCTTCATTCGCATGCGAACGAGCGATCCAGCGCGCGAGATTGTCGGCGCCTCCGTTATACGAACCGGCGACTGCCTGCGGTTGATTGGGAAACTGCTGAAACAGATTGGCGAGATACTGCGAGCCGAAACGAATCGACGTGTCAGGATTGTACAGATCGTCCTGCTGAAAATTTTGCAGTTTGAGTTGCGCGGCAATGTCGTTTGCTGTCGAAGCAATGAACTGCATCATTCCGCGCGCTGCTGCAACGGACTTAGCGTCCGCCTGAAAGCGTGACTCCTGCCGCGCAATCGAGAGCACAAATCGCGGATCAACTGCCGCATTCCCGTTTTGCAACAGAGACTCGCGAAAGGGCACCGGGTAGAGCAACTCGACTAACTCGCGCGGCGCGAGCTCGAGCAGGTAATCAGCAGGCACTGGTTTCCAGGTTTGTTCCGCGAAGCGCACGGCGCGATTCGGAATGCCGGCACGTAACGAGAGTAGCGCGATCGTGTAGTCCTCATCTGGCGACCCTTTGTTTGCACCGCGCGCTGCGAGCAGTTCCGGCAGTGCCTCGTCGTACAAACCAAGTAATAGGAGATTGTCCGCGAGCGCTTCGTGATCGCCGTTCGGAGGCTGTTGTTTGAGTAAAGAGATGCGGTTGAACTGCGGCAGACGATAAGTCGATAGCGCGTTGTACGCAGCCTGCACTTGCTTCAATCCGTCACTGCGGATCTGAACATCGTCAGTCAGCCGGAGCGCGGCTTGCGCTGCCGCGCGCGATTGTTCATATTGACCCGCCGCGCCCGCAGCTTTGCTTTCGCCCAACAACGCATTGAGACGATTACGCACAAGAGTGCGTGACTTCTGGTTTGCCGCCAACGCGAGCAGTCTCTGCGTCGCTCGCTGGCCGTAATACTCGTTACGGCCATCCGGAATCGACAAGTAACCGGCGATCGCTTCTTCAGTCCGGCCGAGTTGTTCGAGTGCGTAAGCACGCAGGAAATTTACTTCCGCAGTCGTCGTACCGCCGCCCACGCGCGTGCCACCAAGGTCAGCGAGCTTCAACAACTCATCCGCATCGCGCACAACTGTGGACCAGCTTCCCTGGGCCATGTGGATGCGAAGTTGCGCAAACAGTGCGAGCGCGCCGCCGAGATCGTTCTTGAAGCGCGCGCGTGTTTGTTGCACCCAGTTGAGCGCTTCCGTGTACCGACCGGCTTCGTGCAGTGAGTCGATAATGTTCAAGTACGGACGTTCCGGATTCGGCGCATCCGGAAAACGATCGATGAGCAGCTTGTAAGCCGCGACTGCATCGTCAACGCGTTTCATCCGCACGTAAGTTGAGCCGAGAAAACCGAGTGCATCGCGCGCGCTTGTCGATTGCGGATACGAATCAAAGACTTTCTGAAAAAGCTTCGCTGCGTCGTCATACTTCGCTTCGTTATAAAGACCACGCGCGATCTGAAACATCGCGTTGGGGACCGTCGTGCTTTGCGGATAGCGATCGATAACAGCCTGGTAATGAACACGTGCGCCGGCGAAGTCGCGGTTGAACTGATAGACCGAAGCGCGCAGCAGGTGATCGGCTTCGCTCAGATTCGGTGAATTGTTGTCGAAGGCGTCGAGTTGCCGGACAGCTTCGAGGGCGAAGTCGTCGGGCCGCGAAGCATCCGGCATCTGCATCACGAGCCTGGAGTAAGCATCCCGTGCTTCAGCCACTTTTCCGGCGCGTGCGAGAGCCGCAGCCATGAACGCCCCGCCTTCACGCGCGATGTTGACGTTCTTCGAGAGCGTCAAAGGTTTGGCGCTGTTGGCGGCGCCCTGAAAATCACCGCTCTCGAAAAAACTCTCGCTCAATCGCAAAGTCGCAGCTTCGAAAAGCAGGCTCGACGGCGCGGTCGCGACGAGTTGTTGCAGACGTTCACGCTCGAGCACGAGATCGCCCGTGGCGCGCGCGAATTTAGCGAGTCGCCAGAGGGCGTATTCTCGAATGAGAGAGTTGTTTGCGGCGATTGTTTGATAACTGGCGGTAGCAGCAGCGAGATCTCCGGTTCGTTCCGCGATGCGTCCGAGGAGATAGTCGTAGTTTTTGTCGCGAAAAAGCGTCTCGTTTGACGAGCGCAGTTTGTTAATCTCGGCCCGTGCGGTTTGCCAGTCAGCCGCTTCGACGGCCGCCGTGATACGCTCGGGTTGGGCCACGATCTTCAGCGCGGCCACCGTTGTTAAGACGAAAATAAGGACCACTCTCGCGAATGACATACTTCAGATTATAATGAGGCTACAAAGCAGTTTCACGCAAAGGCGCAAAGACAGACGCAAAGGCGCTAAGTGGAACGTCTTCTGTC
>DATEWS010000541.1:0-3135 GCA_035257785.1 Pyrinomonadaceae bacterium | reverse complement strand
CGGGCAATGAGAAGTACTCTCTGCGTTCTCTGGGGCCCTCTGCGTTCTCTGCGTTGAAGATGGCCCATTTACGGCGAGAACGCAGAGGGCCGCAGAGGAAAACTGAGGACGCGCGAATATGACTGATAACTTTATCGCTTTCTTTTATCGCGAACGATTGCTCGTGGCAGTTGTCTCGATGCTTATCGTAGCCGGCGGAATTCTCGCGTTGCGCAGATTGAACGTCGATGCTTTTCCCGACGTCACGCCGGTGCAGGTCGAAATCGACACCGAAGCCGAAGGACTGGCCCCAGAGGAAATCGAGCGCCAAATCACCTTCCCGATCGAGAACGAGATGAACGGGATTGCCGGCGTCACCCGCGTGCAATCAGAATCCAAGTTCGGGTTATCAGTAGTCACCGTTTATTTCACTGACGACACCGACATCTATTTCGCACGCCAACAGGTTTTCGAACGCCTGTCGGCTGCGAAAGACAGCATCCCGTCCGGGTTCGAACCGCAGATGGGACCAATCACGACCGGCACCGGTCAAATTTATCTTTACCAGATCGTCGGTCACGGACAGAGCAATCAGGAGTTGCGCACGATTCAGGATTGGATCGTGAAGCTGCAACTGCGGACCGTGCCGGGCGTCGCCGACGTGCTCAGTTTTGGTGGCGACGTCAAGCAGTATCAAGTGATCGTCGACCAACAGGCGCTCGTTAGCTACAACATCACACTCAAATCTCTCTTTGAAGCGATCCAGAACAACAATCAGAACACGGGCGCCAACTTCATCGAGCATGGTGACGAGCAATACGTCGTTCGCGGCCTCGGTCTGGTCAAAGACGTCGCCGACATCGGGAACATCGTGCTCGACTCACGCAACGGCACACCGATCCGAGTCAGCGACGTTGCGCGCGTGGAAATCGGCAACGAGATCCGCCAGGGCGCCGTCACCAAAGATGGTCAGGGAGAAGTTGTTACGGGAATTGTCCTCAAGCGCATCAATGAAAACACCAAGCAGGTAATCGAGCGCGTCAAGGAAAAAGTAGCGGAGATCAACAAGGCGCTGCCGCCGGGTGTGACGATCGTTGACTACTACGATCAAGCCGAGCTCGTCGATAACAGCATTCACACAGTTGTTGAATCGCTGATCGAAGGCGAGGTGCTGGTGCTGATCATTCTGGTGTTGCTGTTGGGCAACTTTCGCAGCTCGTTTATTACCGCTGCTGCAATTCCCTTTTGCATGCTCGTGGCATTCATCCTGATGTGGTACGAGGGACTGTCGGCAAACCTCATGTCGCTGGGTGGCCTTGCAATCAGCATCGGGATGATGGTCGATGCAACGGTAGTGATGGTCGAGAATATCTACCGCCACTTGGAGGAACATCGTGAACACTCCACGCGCGAAGCCATCCTCGTTGCGGCGCAGGAAATCGGCCGGCCGATGTTCTTCGCGATACTAATCATCATCGCTGTGTTTCTTCCGGTGTTCACGCTGCAAGGTATCGAAGGCAAGTTGTTCAAGCCGCTCGCCTACGCAGTTACCTTCTCGATGATTGGCTCGATGTTGATGGCGCTGTGCGTTGCGCCGATGCTGTGCGCGTTGTGGTTGCGATTGAAGAAAGGAGAAGTTCAGACAAATCCGATCATCCGGTTCTTCAAAGGTATTTACGTTCCGGTGCTTAAGTGGGCCATTCGTCACCGGTACCTGGCACTGACGATTGCAGGGTTGTTGCTGGTTTGGAGTGTGGTGGACGTGTTTATTCTCGGCAGCGAGTTCCTGCCGACGATCGATGAAGGTAACATGCTTGTCCGCGCCACCATGCCTGCAAGCATTTCGTTGCCACGGGCGATCGAAGTGTCTACGCAAATTGAAAAAGAGCTGCGACAGTTTCCGGAAGTCGAAACGGTGGTCGCAAAGATCGGGCGCGCCGAGTTGGGAGGCGATCCGGAAAGTGTTAGCAATGATGAGCTCTACGTACGTCTCAAACCGAAGAACCAATGGACCACTGCGAGAACGAAAGATGAGTTAGTCGATGCCATGCGGAGCAGGGTCGAGAGTATGCCAGGAGTGAAGTTTAATTTTTCACAGGTTATTCAAACACGGAATGATGAGCTCATCTCGGGAATCAATGCACAGATCGCCGTAAAAGTTTTTGGTGAAGATCAGGAAACGTTGCGCAAGGTAGGCGATAACATTCGCGAGGCGATGTCACACGTGCGTGGCGTCGAGGACCTGGCAGTCGAGCAAGTCGCCGGCGAAGAGCACCTGGAGGTGGATGTTGACCGCGACAAGATCGCGCGTTACGGGTTGAACATTGCGGACGTGCTCGAAGTAACGAAGATTGCCGTGGGCGGAGACTCGGCGACTGACGTGCTCGAGGGCCAGCGAAGGTTCGCGATCTTTGTGCGACTGAAAGAAGACTACCGCAATCAGGTGGAGAAGCTCGCCGACATTCTTGTCGCCGCGCCAGTGGGTGGACGCATACCGCTCGGACAATTGGCGACCTTTACATTATCGAGTGGCGATTCGGTAATCGACCGTGAGAATTCGCTCAGGCGAGTCGTCGTGATGTGCAATGTCAAAGGCCGCGACATCGGCAGCTTCGTTCGCGACGCGCAGCAAGCGGTTGCGTCGCAGGTCGTGATGCCACCCGGGTATTTCATTACGTGGGGTGGTCAATTCGAAAACGCGCAGCAGGCGGAGCGCCGGCTACTAATCGCTATACCTATTTCACTGCTGTTGGTGTTTGTGCTGATCTATTCGTGCTTTAGTTCATTGCGTAACACATTGACCATTATCTTCAACATACCGATCGCGCTGGTCGGCAGTACGACGTTTCTTTTGATCTCCGGATTTCCACTGAGCGTTCCTGCGTTAGTTGGATTCATCGCCGTCTTTGGTGTCGCGGTGCAAAACGGGATGGTGATGGTTTCTTATATAAACAAGCTGCGCAATCGCGGAATGGAACTGCACGACGCTGTAATTACAGGTGCGAGCGTGCGTTTGCGCGCTGAGTTATTGAGTGCGTTGATCGGGAGTATCAGTTTAATTCCCTTCATCATCTCATCGGGCACCGGAGCCGAAATCGAGAAACCACTGGCGATCGTTGTCGTAGGCGGGTTGGTCACACGGCCGATCAAGATCGT
>DATEWS010000540.1:0-2986 GCA_035257785.1 Pyrinomonadaceae bacterium | reverse complement strand
AGCCGCAACGGAACTGAAATCGAAACCATGCATCCGGAGAAACGTAACTACACCGCGAGTGGTAACGTGATGACCGAGACGGCGATCGACACCGGGATATTCCGGCATCTCTACGTCTCGCTCGGTGATCAGGCCGGTGGTGGAGCGTGGACAGTTCGGGTTTACTATAAACCATTCGTCGGTTGGATTTGGGGTGGTGCGATTTTGATGGCGCTCGGTGGCGGGCTTGCAGTCAGCGATCGACGTTACGCCCTCGCCGCGCGTAAGGAACGTGACGCCAGGGAAACACTGAAGCCGGCAGAAGTCCCGAGCACTGTTGCCGCTTCGGTGCCGACAGAATTATAGGAATCCTTTGCGGCTCTCTGCGGCCCTCCGCGATCTCTGCGTCGAAAGGCGCTGTTGAACGCAGAGATCGCGGAGGGCCGCTGAGCGCCGCAGAGAGAAAACAAGGAATGCTGAAGTATTTAATTCCACTCGCTCTATTTCTTGCCCTCGTCGTCTTTCTGGCTATTGGGCTGACTCGTGATCCGCACGAACTCCAGTCTGTGTTGATTAACAAACCAGCACCAACGTTTCATCTCGCCCAACTTAAAGCTCCCGAGAAGACGATCTCCAATGAGGACATGCGCGGGAAAGTGTGGCTGCTGAATGTTTGGGCTTCGTGGTGCATCGCGTGCAGGGATGAACATCCGTTCCTGCTCGAGTATGCGAAAACAGGAGCCGTTCCGATCTACGGTCTTAACTACAAAGACAGGCCGGAAGATGCTCTCGGCTGGCTCGGAGAGTTGGGCGATCCCTATCTGGTGAGCGGTGTCGATCTCGACGGGCGCGTTGGCATTGATTACGGAGTCTATGGAGCGCCAGAGACTTACGTCATCGACAAAGCCGGCATGATCCGGCTCAAGCACGTTGGTCCGCTAATGCCCGATGTATGGTCCAAAGAGATTCTGCCTCTCGTTCAGGATTTGAATCGTCAAGGAACACCTAAATGACTCGCTTGCATTTCCTCGCGTTGTTGCTGATCTGCACGCTTGCGTCTTTTGTAATGGCGCAGGTGCAGGAGGAAGAAGTTCCGAGTGACGATCCCGTGATCGAGCAGCGACTCCAAAATCTCTCGAAAGAGCTTCGTTGTTTGCAGTGTCAAAATCAAACGCTTGCTGATTCTCCTGCGGGGCTGGCCGCAGACTTGCGCCGGGAAATACGGGTGCAGATGAAAGCGGGCAAGAGTGACCAGGAAGTCATCGCCTTCCTGACCCAGCGCTACGGCGACTTCATCCTCTACAAACCTCGCGTCACATTCACGACTTACCTGCTTTGGTTTGGGCCTTTTGTTCTGTTGCTGGGCGGCTTGTACGTGCTCTTCGTCTACATCAAACGACGACGTGACTCGTTTGACGAAAAGCCCTTGACTGCTGACGAACGTCGTCGCGCCGAAGCGTTGCTCGCCTCCGCTTCAGGAAAGGAGACGACGTGATTCTCTTCTGGGTAATCTGCGCCGCTCTCATCATGATCGCGCTCGCGTTTATCTTGCCGACTGCGATGCAGCGAGCCGATGAGTCAGACGTCGCGATGGAAGACGAACGGAAAAAAGCAAACATCGCCGTCTATCGCGATCAACTTTCCGAGCTCGAAACAGATCTGCGCAACGGCATCGTCAGTGAGGAGCAGTACACACAGGACCGGGACGAGATCGAACGACGTTTGCTGGAAGACACAGCTACATCCAAAACTAAAAAGAAAGTGACCGCGCCCGCAGTCGCGCGAAACACCGCGTATCTGCTCGGCATCGGATTGCCACTCGTGGCCGTGATCTTTTATCTCAACGTCGGCAGTCCAAAGAGTATTTCCGAACCACCACAAGTATCACTAGCGCCCCGCCAAACAGCGGCAGCGCCTGAAGAACGAACGCAGGAACAGATCGCGGCGAACGTCGATAAGTTAGCAGCGCGTTTGCAGTCAAATCCGTCAGATCCGCAGGGTTGGACCATGCTGGCTCGCTCCTACAACTCGATGGAGAAGTGGAGCGAAGCGGCCGGTGCTTATGCCAGGGCCACGGAACAGAGTCCAAACAATGCGGACCTGTGGGCTGAGTATGCGTTTGCGATTGCAATGGGGAGTGGCAAGAGTCTCGAAGGCAAACCGCTGGAGCTGATCAATCGCGCATTGAAAATTGATCCGCAAAACGCGAAGGCGCTACAACTCGCCGGCAGCGCTGCATACCAGGCGAAGGACTACAAGAAAGCGATCGACTACTGGCAACAAATACTGAAGCAGGTTCCCGCTGACTCCGAAGTCGCGCAAGCGATCAATGAGCGCATCGACGAAGCGAAGCGACTTAACGCGGGCAAGTAGAAAACATGTCGAGAGAGAATCTTCTTTTTGGAATCATCGGAATCCTGCTGGGGTTCATTGTTGGGTTCATGCTTGCCAGTTCAATGAGCCAGAAGCAGGCGTCGCAGCAGATGACGGCGTCGTCGCAGGGCTTGCCCGCTGATCATCCGCCAATCGCTGGTCAGGGTGGTGCGCCTGACCCACAGGCGATGCGAGCGCAAGTGGCTGCCCAGCTAGAGAAAGCGAAAAACGAGCCTAACAACTTCGACGCACAGATCACTGCGGCGAAGCTCTACTATCAAATAGAGCGCTACGATCAGGCGATCGAGTTTCTACTCAAAGCCAATACGCTCAAGCCAACTGATTACCAGACCGTCGTATTTCTCGGAGTCGCAAACCTCGACGCCGAACACTACGACCAGGCTGAGAAGTGGTATCGAGCAGCGATGAAGATGAAGTCAGACGACGTGATGGTGCTCGCCGGATTGGCTGATGCAACGTTGAAGAAAGGCGGCGCCAAGGCGGCTGAGGACGCGATTGGGAAACTGGAGAAAGTCGATCCGAACGCCGAGGACCTCGCGAATTTTCGAACGAGATTGGCGAGCTTGAAGTCTGGTAAATAAGCCACGGCTAAGGTGAAATTGACATCCGCACC
>DATEWS010000539.1:0-4169 GCA_035257785.1 Pyrinomonadaceae bacterium | reverse complement strand
CTCTTTCCAGGCGACTCAATTCCCGAAAGAGATCTTTTCGAGTCGTGAATTTTGCATTCCCTTCGACCAGACGAGACCGGCTCAGCTTTCGCGCGACAGCGACGGGCAGAATGCGTTCAAAGGGAATACCATCCGTTGCCTTATCTTGCGTCATCACATCGAGAGTGATGATGTAGCCGAGATTTTCCTGGGCCACAAAGAGACGTACTCGCTCGTTCTTAGTGAGTTTCGCATACAACTCCGGCGAGACCTTCTCGTAGAAATCCTGCTTCGGAACAGTTGTGAAGTCATTCAGGAAAAACTCCGCGATCAGTGGTCTAACATCCCTCGTCTTCAACAACCTCGCCACAAACCGTCTCGCAAATTCCTGAACCTCCTTCTTCTCCTGATCGGTAACACTCGTCTGCTCCTGCCTCGCACTCGTAGATCCGCCGAATGCCAGAGTAACAATCAAGAGCGCAACGATAAAACGGACCATACTGTTCATGATAGAAGGCAGGCTTCTACAGCGCGTCGACTCTGTTCTTTAAAGCCCGCACATGGTTAAGAAGAAGATTCTGAAGAGCTGATCTTTCTTGAGCAGTGGTGACGCACGGTGGATTTGATATTGGTTCTTCGATACTTCCGAATTCACTGATCCAATAACGCAACGTTATTTGATTGCCATTATCGAGTTCATAAGTCCAATCGCCGTGCTTGTGATGTGCACGAAGGTTTTCAGGGGAATGATGATGGAACTTGAATACTTGATCTTCAGCGATGCAGGCGAGTAAGAGACGAACGAGTTCCGAAAACGCTAATTCCGTGGTGGCATATTTGCCGCGAGCCATTTCGCCGAAGTCAGACCGGCTGTACTCAGGGCGTAATGAATCACCGAAATCTTGCTTAATATTCTTCATAAATCTCTCGTTCGCGCCTGGTTGCCAATCGAGCGCTGATCAATCGAATTACATCACCGACTTCAGTATACGACACAACTAACAGTCTTTGCCGCGCCGAAATACCGAACGTGATGAATCGATGTTCCTCAATAGAGTGATCCGGATCCAGGTCTGTCTTCGAAAGAGGATCCAAAAGTGCAGTACTCGCCTCCTCAAAGGAAACGCGATGCTTCCAAAAGTTTGACTGAGCCTTAATCGGATCCCATTCAAAAGTCATTGCCGTCGTGAGGTAACAGCCATTTGCAAGTTTTTGTGGCCCCAGTATAACAGAGGTAATGACAGGTTACATCCGCGGTCTCTCCTGTAGCTCGCGATACCAGCGTTGCATTACATAGAACGCCTTTTTCTTCTCGCCACGATCGGAGACGAGGCCTTTGCGGTTCCAGTAGTCCTGGATGCCGGGCAGGGGCCGGCGAGGGGAGCGGAAGTCCATCAGGATCCAGGGAGATGTGCCGCGCAGAAAAGGAATGCGCTTCAACATGCCGATTTGGTGTTGATAGATATTCTCCTGGTACTCTTCGGTCCAGCGAGTCAGTGAATCGCCGTGATGATTGAACAACGCGTCGCCGCCGAATTCACTCATCACCAACGGCTTTTGATACTTCGACTTCCACTCCAATCCGTCAGCCTTCTCAGGCAAACCATCGTACCAGCCGACATACTCGTTACATCCGAGAACGTCCAAAAACTCGCCCAACGGATCATCAATCATCTGCGTTTTAGCGTCGAGATAGTGACGTTCCATCGCCGCCGAAAGAAGCCGCGTCGGATCAAGACTTCGTGCGTGCGTGATCAGATTGCGCAGGAACGATAGACGAGCGTCACTGAGCGGCGTCTCGTTCGCTACAGACCAAATCACAACCGCGGCGCGATTCTTGTCGCGTGCGATCACCTCGCTCAACTGGTTGCGGGCATTCTCGAGTGTGGCGGGATTCTCCCACTGGATCGTCCAGTAAACAGGTATCTCCGACCAGACCATGATCCCCATCCGGTCAGCCTCACGAATCATGAACTCGTTGTGCGGATAATGAGCCAGGCGAACAAAATTGGCGCCCAGCTCTTTGGCCCAACCGAGCAATGTCATCGCATCTTCACGACTGTAAGCACGTCCACCCCGAAGCGGCGCTTCCTCGTGAATACAAACGCCGCGCAGGAAGATCGGACGTCCATTCAACAAGATGTCAGTCCCACGCGTTTCAATGCTGCGAAAACCGATCTGGTCTCGGACCTGGTCGGTCTCCGCCTCAATCGTCACGTCGTAGAGCGTCGGAGATTCCGGCGACCACAGCCTCAGATCCGCGTTGAAATCGATCGTCGCCAATCCGTTTCCATCCGTGGCAAACGACTTAACCACTCCCGCTTCAGGAATTCGAACCGTGATTCGTTGACTCAGCTTCTCGCCGGCCAGCCTCACCCAACCTGCGACGCGATCGCGCGAACCGGGCTTGAGTTGGACCATGTAGTCGTTCACGAAAGTAGTTGGCGTTTCCACGAGCATCACTTCACGCGTCAGGCCGCCATAGTTCCACCAGTCAGTCATCAACGTCGGCACGGCATCACGGTGACGTTTGTTATCAACTTTGACGACGAGAAAATTTCCTGTGTCGCGTACCAGCTTCGTG
Organism: Pyrinomonadaceae bacterium; assembly: GCA_035257785.1. Classification (GTDB taxonomy): domain Bacteria; phylum Acidobacteriota; class Blastocatellia; order Pyrinomonadales; family Pyrinomonadaceae; genus PSRF01. The sequence continues at coordinate 1,606 of DATEWS010000539.1, read as the reverse complement.
ATCTCGAAATTAAAAGGCGTGAACCCGCCTTCGTGCTGCCCAAGCTTCTCACCGTTGAGATAAACGTCTGCGAGATAATTTGCGGCGCCGAAATACACGAACAGGCGAGTGTCAGGCTGGCGCTGATAATCGAACGACTTCTTGTACCAAACTGTGCCTTCGTAAAAGAACAACTGATCTGACTGCGTGTTCCAGTCGCCCGGTACCTTCAACGTCGCAGATTTATCAAAGTCGTATTCGATCAGCTCACTCTTCGACTTCGGCTTCGCGTTCTTGAAATAACCGTTGTCACTGGGTTGATATCGATAGTCGTAATAGCCCGACTCGTACGGGTCGACGATCGTTTGCCATTGACCATCAAGACTGATCGTTTTGCGACCTTCGGTGTTATTGATTAAACCAACTTGCTGCGCTCGCGCGCACGGGACCAGCACGAGCAACGATACAACCAGTATCAGTGATTTCATTTTTTTACCCAGCGTAGGTATTGTCGCAAGTCTCTCCGAAAGATGGGTTCCTGCTCTTCGGGTAATAACTTGACATATTCGTCACCCATTCGTTCAGCTTCGGGCCATTCTGCCTGACCAATCACCTGCAAATACTCAGCGTTCCGCTGACCGCCATCACTCGTAATCAGCGCAACGAGACGGCGCAACTCCGCCAGATTTCCATCACTTACTTTAAGCAACGCTAACTGCAATCGTTCGAAACCGAATGTAATTGGCAGGTCTGAAGAAAGTAAGCCGACGACTTCGCTTTGTTCAGCTTCTGAAAAGAGCGATGCGATTTTTCGATCGACAACATCGCGCCGAAAGAATGGCTTCATTTCGCGAAGCCTTCGGTCTTCACGTACGGGCCCGATTTCATGTGCCTGTTGCTTGCGCCGCATCACGACGATCACGAGCACAATGATCCCAACCACATCAAGAATTACGACTATCGGAAGCAATTTCATGGCTTTTATTTTTTCTCGTGGCTATACTGCGCGCGAGGCGTTACGCTCCGTCCTGACAACTTAACCAGACCTGCCTCGAATTTCGTCCGGATCCAATCACAATCGAAAGTTTTACCGAAAGGAAAATATGTATCTAATGCCCAGACGACTTCTCATCACTCTCGCGATCGCCGGTATTGCTTTGTGCTATGCCGGACAAACCCACGCACAGCGATTACTCGCTTTTAGCTCCCTGGAGTTTTCCGGCTCAACCGTGGCCATCGACCCCTCAACAAATCTGGTTTACGCGCCGATGGGAATCGGTTTCGACGCCAGCGTTGCGGTGAATGATGGAGATCCGGCTAGTCCAACGTTCTTCTTCACGTTACGAAAGATCGATTTGCCCAACGACACTTTCCCGTGGCGAATCGCGGTGAATCCAGGTACCAGGCGCGGGTATCTGACGGACACGCAATGGCCGAGACTATACGTTCTCGACCTCGCCAATAGTACACACATCGACACCATCCCATTGAATCAAGCCGGATGGGACGTGGCAGTAAACACCGCCACCAATCGAATATACCTTACTCACACCGGCGGACGAGTAACCGTCTTTAACGGCAACACGATGACGGGCGAGGCGACGATTGATCTGCCATATGAGAATGC
>DATEWS010000538.1:0-5593 GCA_035257785.1 Pyrinomonadaceae bacterium | reverse complement strand
GTTGGGACGGGACTCGATCGGCGTTGAAGTCGATCTCAAAGGACCACTTGGTCCAACCACGCTCCTCTTTAGTGAATCACCGTCACGAATTGTCATCAGCTTCAATGCGTCCGACGCCGCTGCCGTGCAGGAACTTGCCGAACGCAACAACGCGCCGTTCGCAATCCTCGGTCGTGTCGGTGGAAATGAGTTGGTCATTAATGTTGACAGCGAAGAAATAGTTCGCGCGGAGGTTGCTGAACTCGAATCGGCCTGGCGAGACGCACTCGCAACCAAGCTCCAGGCTGAAGTCGTAAGTGTTTAGACACGGATCGCACGGATGCACCCCGTCATCTACCTCAACAAAACAATGGTTGAGGCGACGAAAGCGCGCGTCGCGCCGGTCTCTTCGGCCATGCTCTACGGTCGCGGCGTGTTCACAACTCTCGCCATCTACAACTCACAACCGTTTCTCTGGTCCAAACACTGGCAACGTCTCGCCGCGCACGCCAAGAAACTCGACATCGATCACACCGGCTGCACTGAAAAGAACGTTGGCGAAGCGCTGCACAAACTGATCGCAGTCAACCAGGTGCGCGAAGGTCGCGCGCGCGTAATCCTGCTCGCTCGCAGCGGTCGCGATATCTGGAAAACAAAAACGCCGGGAGCGAAGAAAACCGATCTGCTGATCATGACGGGTGAACCGCAGAAACTCGCGCCCACTGGTATGTCGCTCGCAGTCTCGCCTTTTCGAACTAACACTTCCTCGCCGCTCACCGGAATAAAAAGCCTGAACTACCTCGAACACGTGCTGGCGTGGGAAGAAGCACAGAGCCGCGACTTCGATGAAGCGGTAGTGTTGAATGAACGCGGCGAGATCGTTTCCGCAACGACGGCAAACCTGTTTTGGGCGAAGAACGGAACGCTACACACGCCGACATTGAGCACGGGCACACTCGCCGGAATCACGCGCGAGTGCGTGATCGAACTCGCGAGCCAACACTTCATTCCACTGCTCGAAGGAATCTACGAGATGCCGGATCTCATCGACGCGGACGAGATCTTCTTAACATCCTCAACTCTCGGCGTCGCTCCCGTAACCACATTCGACTTCCGTCGCTACTCCGCCGCAGGAACCATCACCACCACAATCAAATCCGCGTTTTTATCCGTGTTATCCGCGTCTAACTAAACCGTCCGTTGCGAGCGGCATCGATCTAATTCGGACACCAGTCGCGTCAAAAATCGCGTTCCCAACCGCGGGCGCGAGTCCCACAATCGGCGTTTCGCCCGCCCCTGCCGACGGCAAGTCCTTTCGATCAAGCAAAACGATCTCGATCTTCGGCACGTCACTAAATCGAGGCAATCGATACTTCGAAAACTTGCCGTTAAGAATCTGTCCATTCTTAAACTGAATGTTCTCGAACAACGCGCCGCCAATGGCCTGAACTACCGCGCCTTCAACCTGATTGTGCAAGTGCAACTTGTTCACGATCGCGCCGCACTCGAAACTCTCTACCACTCGCTCGATCTTGACGCGTCCGGTCTTCGCATCAACCGAAACTTCAGCAGCAGTCGCGATGTAACTCCCCTTCTCAAACCCACACGCGATCCCAACGCCGCGCCCTTCCGTCTTTTTGCCTCCCCACCCGAACGTCTTTGCCGCGGTCTGCAGCACGGTTTTCAAACGCTCGTCTTTGATGTTCTTCAAACGAAACTCAACCGGATCCATTTGGACCAACTGGGCCAACTCATCCATGTGTACTTCGCGCGCAAAGTGATTCGCGGTCGCAGCGAGGCCGCGATACGAACCCTGTCGCAACGGCGACTTCGTGTTGTGAAACTGAATGTTCTGATTCGGAAAGTCGTACTTGACTTGAATCCCGGAGCCGCCAGAGTTGTAGTTGTGAAACTCCCATGCCGTCACAGTGCCGTCGTTCTTCACGCCCGTGCTGACTTCAATCACGCCCGCAGGACGAAAGTAAGCCCAGTTGAATTCTTCTTCGCGCGTCCAGACGAGTTTCACAGGCTTGCCACTCGCGCGCGCGAGTCGCGCCGCTTCAATCGCGCACTCGCCGGTATGCTTGCCACCGTATCCCGAACCCGTGTCGGGCACGATCACCCGGATCTTCTCTTCCGGAATGTGAAACGCTTCCGCCAGTTCAGATCTCACGCCGAACGGACGCTGCGTGCCTGTCCAAACTGTCAGCTTGCCGTCGTTCCACTCAGCAACGGCCGCGCGCGGTTCGAGCGGCGCGTGCGCGATGTAAGCAACCGTGTACGTCTGCGACAGTTTCTTGTCCGCCGACGCTAAACCATCTGTGATCGATCCGACCGGACGCGCGCCACCACCGCGACCAGCCGTCACGTTTTTCTTCAGGTAATCAAACAACTCATCATTGCCCGGCTGTCCCGGCGCCTGCCAGTGAACCGCGATCGCCCTCTCTGCGCGTATCGCAGTTTGCAGATCTGGCGCGGTCACACCCATGAAGTCACCGTCGCGAACTACTATCACGCCCGGCATGGCCTCGGCCGCTTTCGTGTCGCTGGTAACGAGTTTCGCATCGATTGCTGATGGCCTGACGATCCGTCCATACAACATGCCTTCGCGTTTGAGATCAGTCGTGTACTGGTGTTTGCCGGTCACAAAATCTCGCCCATCGACTTTCGGAACAGACGTGCCAGCGATAGTCCATTCGCGAACGGGCGTGATCGCAACGTCAGGCGGAATTGTCTTGACGAGCTTCTGACCCTTCGCGACTTCCGCGAGCGTCAGCGACTTCGACGCGTCGTGATTAACGAAACGCGCGTTCACGAGTCGCACCTCGGCAGGAGCGACTTTCCACTGTTCCGCCGCAAGCGCAATCAACGTCTCACGCGCGGCCGCTGCTGCTTTACGTAACTGCGGCGCCATTCGCGGCGTGCTCAAACTTCCAAACGTGCCGAGATCAAACGGCGTGAGATCCGTGTCAGCCATCACTAACCGCACCGCCGTCAACGGCACGTGCAACTCATCCGCAACTGCCTGCGCCAACGATGTGCGAATGTTCTGTCCGATTTCGACTTTGCCCGTGAACGCGGAGACTGTGCCGCTCTCATCGATATGAATCCACGCTCCGATGTCGTCGGGCACGCGCTCATTCGATCTTCTTCCTGATTCGCCTTGCTGCTCCTGCTGCGCAATCAAGTTCGACATCGGCACGATGAGCGCGATGCCGCCGCTGAACGCTTTCAGAAACTGGCGTCGATTAAAACTAAAGCGATAAGGAAGCCCTTCGAACAGCTCGTAACGTTCAACCTCAAGTTGGAGATCGTCTTTCATTCGGCAACCTCCTTCGCCGTTCGTGCCGCAATCTCGATTGCGTCCACGATGCGTAAGTAAGTGCCGCAACGACAAACGTTCGCGTCCATATGCTTCACGATCTCATCGCGCGTGGGCTTCGGATTCTTATTCAACAATGCCGTCGCTGACATGATCATTCCCGAAGTGCAGTAACCACACTGGAGCGCATCGGCTTTGAGAAATGCCTCTTGCAGGCGAGTCAGCTTGCCGTCTTTCTCGACGCCTTCGATCGTGGTCACTTGCTTGTCACTGACTCGCGCCACCGGCGTCACACACGAGCGCATCATTTGACCATCGACAAGCACCGTACACGCGCCACAACGCGCTTCGCCACAGCCATACTTCGTCCCCGTCATATTCAAATGATCGCGCAGAACGTAGAGCAGCGGCGTTTGTGAATCGACGTCAACGCGCAGTTTCTTTCCGTTCACGTTCAGACTATTTACGTTTGCCATGATGCTGCTTAGTTTAGCCCTTCTTCAGCCACAGATGAACACGGGTGACATGGATCAGCAAATCTGATAAGTTGCAAAGACATGAGCACCGTCACCGAAGAAACTCCTGAAATTACCGAGCCAAAAACACATAAATGGGTTTACCTGTTCGACGAAGGGCCGGGCGACGACAAGGCACTGCTCGGCGGAAAAGGCGCCGGCTTGTGCGAAATGACGCGCGCCGGATTGCCCGTGCCGCCGGGTTTGGTCGTGACCACTGAAGCCTGCAACGCCTTCTTCGATAACGACAAGAATTTTCCCGAAGGCATGTGGGAACAGGTGAAAGAGGGCTTGATCAAGATCGAGGAGAAGGTCGGCAAGAGTTTCGGCGATCCGAAGAATCCGCTGCTCGTTTCGGTTCGTTCGGGCGCCGCGTTTTCGATGCCGGGCATGATGGACACGGTGTTGAATCTTGGTTTGAATGAAGAGACGGTACAGGGCCTCGCGGAACAGACGGGCGACCTGCGTTTCGCGCTCGATGCCTATCGACGCTTTGCGTCGCTGTTCGGCGAGATCGTGATGGGCGTGGCCCACGAGAAGTTTGAACGCGTGCTCGATCGTTTCAAAGCGCAAACACAAGGCGGGCGCGACACCGATCTGCAATCCGATCACTTGCGCGAGATCATCGCGGCCGAGAAACAGATCATACTGACCGAGCAGTCGGCAATTCCGGAAGATCCGTACGAACAACTGCGCGTTGCGATCATGGCAGTCTTCAATTCGTGGATGGGCCGGCGCGCCATCGACTATCGCCGCGTCAATCGCATTCCTGATTCGCTCGGCACAGCCGTCAACGTTCAGGCGATGGTGTTTGGAAACATGGGCTCCGGCAGTGGGACCGGCGTCGCCTTCACTCGTAATCCGTCGACCGGCAAAAAGGAACTGTACGGCGAATATCTACTGAACGCGCAGGGTGAAGACGTCGTTGCCGGCATTCGCACGCCGAATCCGATCAGTCAACTCAAAAAGGAACTGCCGGAAGTCTACGATCAGTTTGCGTCGATCACAGACCTGCTCGAGAAACACTACGGCGACATGCAGGACTGCGAGTTCACGATCGAACGCGGCAAGCTGTGGATGTTGCAAACACGCACGGGCAAACGCAGTGGCGCAGCCGCAGTGCGCATCGCTGTCGAGATGGTTTACGAAAAACTGATCGACAAAGCGACGGCGGTCAAACGCGTCACACCCGAGCAGTTGGACCAGTTACTACACCCGACTGTCGATCCGAAGACAAATGCGACTGTGCTCGCAACTGGCCTGCCCGCGAGTCCGGGTGCCGCGCAGGGTCAGGTTGTTTTCAGTCCTGACGAAGCGGAAGAGATGGCGCGCGAAGGCAGACGCGTCGTGCTTGTGCGACTAGAAACGAGCCCGGATGATTTTCACGGCATGGTTGCGGCGCAGGCGATCGTTACGGCGCGCGGCGGTATGACGAGTCACGCTGCCGTCGTTGCGCGCGGCATGGGCAAGACGTGCGTCAGCGGCGCGCAAGCGTTGAACATCGACTACAGCCAGCAACAGTTCACTGTGGATTCGACGGTCGTAACGAAAGGCGAATGGATCACAGTTGACGGTTCAACTGGTCGCGTGTTTCTCGGGCAGGTGCCGACGATTCAACCGACGCTCGGAACCGATTTTTACAAGCTCATGACGTGGGCGGATTCGTTCCGCCGGCTGCGCGTCAGAGCAAATGCTGACACGCCGCTTGACGCGAAGACTGCGCGGCAGTTTGGTGCTGAAGGAATCGGTCTTTGTCGCACAGAGCACATGTTCTTCG
>DATEWS010000537.1:0-2641 GCA_035257785.1 Pyrinomonadaceae bacterium | reverse complement strand
TAAACGGCAGGCCGCAAATCTATCCGGACAATCCACCGCAGGGCGAAGTGTTTCGTCGCACTTCCAATCTCGCCATCGGGTGGAGACGCGTGCTCTCGCCGCGCGTGGTGAATGAGTTCACCGCCGGCTATGGCCGGTTTGGTTTTCTGTTCACCCAAGGTGAAGCTAATCCGGCGTGGCCCGACGTGCCGCCTTTCGACTTCAACAACCTGAGCGAGCCCTACATCAACACGCCGCGCACCGCGCGCTGGGTATCGACGCCGCAAGTGCTCGACAACTTAAGCATCGTCAGCGGTGCTCACGTGTTTCGCGTTGGTCTGAATTTCCGTTTCTATCGTCACGTGGACCAGCGCGGTCAACCCGGGGGTATTAACGTCACGCCGGCAGTGACTTTCTCCGCCACCACACGTCCGGCGTTTCTCGGCACCACCGGCAACTCCGGATTCCGGGTCGCTAACAACATCAACTCAACCGATCAAACGTTGCTCGGCAGTCTAATCAATAACCTCTACGGTCTACCGGCTTCGATGAACCAGGTGTTCATCTCAAATCTCAAAGATGATGCGTTCCTGCCTTTCAAGATCGGCGATCAGGTAACGTTGTATGCCGAGAAGCACAACCTCGATCAGTACAACCTTTTCTTCCAGGATGAGTGGAAGGTGCGACCAAACCTGACGCTGAACTATGGCGCGCGCTGGGAGATCAATCCGCCAGCCAACACTTCGCCGAACGACAACGTATTTATCGCCGCCTCTCCAATCGCCGGTACGGCGCTGCCCGCAACGCCAGCTGTGAATCAACCGGGCGCGGTAAGTTTCGTGCCTGCGAGTCACTGGTATGAAGGCGATTTCAAGTGGGCCATTGGACCACGCTTCGGTCTCGCGTACAGTCCTGACTTTAAGTCGGGCTTCATGCGCGGCTTGTTCGGAGAGAACGGCAAGAGCGTGATCCGACTCGGCTATGGCATCGCTTTCGACACGATCTCTTCGTTTCAAGTAACCGCGGCGGCCGGCCGCATTCCGGGACTGGTCCAAAGTTGCACCACTTCGTACAACGCAACTGCCGGAGCCTTTACGTCCATTACTGCCGGCTGTGTAAACTCCCCAGACATCAACAAAACTGTCGCTGGTGGTTTTCCGACACAACTGCCCGCGCCTTCAGTCAAACCGTCGTCGTTATTGACGCCGCCACAACAGTTAAGAACCAACTCGCCACCGATCACGGTCTTCGCGCCTGAGATGATGTTGCCTACAGTTCACGAGTGGAACTTCAGCGTGCAGCGCGAATTGCCGTGGGGTCTCGTGGGCCAGGCGGCATACATCGGACGTCGTGGCGAACATCTGTTCATGGCCTACGACATCAACCAAACCAATCCGGACAAGATCCTGCCCTCGTTCCTGATCATGCAGCAGAACCGGTCCAAGGGTTGCACACCGACAGGAACAGGCTGTCCGGCGGGAGTCACAGGTGTGGCGCCGCCGTTGTTGACACAACTGCAAACGCAGGGTGGTCTAAGCGCGACCGCCGCCACGAGTTTTCTTAACTCGACGACCACGGTCAGCGAGCTGGACATCAACGGCGCCGGCAGTTTTGCACGACGCATTGAAGACAACACGCTCGGACTCAAGCTGCGACCGAATCAACAGTTTGCGTTGATCACTTATCTCGATAATAGTGGCGACTCAAACTATCACGCCGCGCAGTTCACTTTGCGACGGCGTTTCAGCACCGGGCTTGGGTTGAGTATGGCTTACACGTTCGGTAAGTCGATCGACAATCAATCGGTCGATCCGGTTGGCGCATCGTCCGGCGGTGGTCTATCAACTACCAACTCGCGCACGCCGACTGACATTCGCGACTTCCGCGAAGAGCGAGGACGCTCCGATTTCGATCGCACTCACGTTTTCACCGGCGCGTCGGTGTGGGAAGTGCCGGTCGGTAAAGGTCGTCGCTTCCTGAACAATGCGCCGGGATTTGTTAACCAGATACTCGGCGGTTGGACCATCAACACCATCTACACGCGCATGTCGGGTGAGCCATTCGCAGTGCGCAGTGGAGCGTTTACTTCGAACGGCAGTCACGAAGGACGCGCAGGCGTTCAGGGTGATGTTAAAGCGCAACTACAGGAGCTGCCGAATTCGCCACTCGCCGGTCCGGTTTTGTTTAAACCGGTGAACCCGCTGACGTGCGGTGTCGATCTGTCGCAGCCGTTCTGCATTCCAGCACCGGGACAAAACGGAGCGGGACGCAACATCTTCGTGGCGCCGAGTTATTGGAATGTCGACTTTGGATTTATCAAGACATTCGCGATCACCGAGACCATGAGGATTCAGTTCCGGACGGAGATGTTCAATGCTTTCAACCACACCAACTTCGACAACCCACGCGACGCGTCAACAGGTTCGCCGAGCATTCGGTCGAGCGTGTTTGCGTCGGCGTGTTGTGCCGGAGTGGCGCCACCTTCAACACAGACCATCGTGCAGACAGGTGAAGCCGCAAGGGTTATTCAGTTTGCGTTGAAGTTTCAGTTCTAAAAAAGAGCAGTAGCCACAAAAAGGCACAAGAGGCACAAAACTAAAATTTTGTGCCTCTTGTGCTTTTTTGTGGCTTGTTTTTAGAAAGTAGCGAGGGGCCAGGCGAG
>DATEWS010000536.1:0-5174 GCA_035257785.1 Pyrinomonadaceae bacterium | reverse complement strand
CCAGTCGAACTTCCCCCGTTTTGTGGCCATATCGGCTGAATTCTCAGTGCTTGTGCCCTTCAAACACTCGCCTAATCCAGCCCCAATATCCACTGATGACCTCATCAAGGAGAACAGAAGCTATGGCTAAAGAAAACGACCCTAAAAAGAAACCGGCTCGGGCCGACGCCGGCGCCGCGGATGACGTTCCTGCGATCAAAGTGCCCAACGAGCGTTCGAATTTCAAAAAGTTACTAATCAGCAATCCAAACTTTTTCGGCACGTTTCCGAACCTGGGCAAAGTCGTCAAAGCAATCAGCGGCGATACTACGTTCGAGCAACTGACATGTGTTGGACTCTACCCCGGAGAATTCTTCGGCGGCGGACGTCTCGAAGGCGTTATCGATATCAAGCAGCACTCCGGCTACGGCTCGGATGCGTGCGGCGATGGGACCACTGAGTATGTGCGATTCTTCGTCCAGGATGCTTCAGGATGGCACGACCTCGGTTTGGGCTCCGTTCAGGTTTACAACGTTCCTGGAGCACTGCCGCTCAGTTACGCAGTCTCCGTAGACTTTAATGAGCCACGGAAGTTTTGCACCACCGAGAACATTCTCAACGTGCGCGCGATCCTCTCGTGGAATCTCGAACCCACTGCGGGTGACCCAAACTTCATTCCCGTTTGGGGCAACGTGCTGAACGCGCGCGTTCAGGTACACAAGCGATTCTTGATTCTTTTGAAAGACCTCGTCGCGGAAAAAATTCTGCCCATCGAACCGTTGATCGCTGCTAAGCTCGATCTCGACCTGGACCAACCATTATCCGCGAAAGAACCGAAGGAACTTACTTTCACCGAACTCAAGACACTCTACGCAAACACGAAAGTTCCGGGGCATCGCTTTGGTTTCAAAGAAGCGATGAAGATACAGAGCAGCTCACTTACCAAGACGCTCAATAAAGCCACTACGTTTGCACAAGCACCCAAGGAGAGCATCAGCAAAGCCGGCTTGCTCGCCGGTGTGAACCTGGCCGACATCCTTGGCCAGATCGAAATTCTTCAAGGCGACACCACTTTCGAACAACTCACCTGCGCGGGCTACAACCCACAAACACGCACGCTCGAAGGTGTGATCCAGGTCAAGCAAAGCAGCGGTTTCTCCGGCGGGCTGTGTACTTCCGGCAGCACGGAGTACGTCAGCTTCTTTGCATTCGTCGGCGGCTCATGGCAGTCACTCGGTACTGCGCGCGTACAAGTCTACGACCTGGCGTCCGTGAGCGCGGCGAATCCGATCAGCTACGCCGTGTTCCGCATCTCAAACGTGACGGAAATGTTGTGTAGTGATCTGACTGGTGTTCCACTGCGCGCCATCCTCTCATGGCAAACAGAACCGACTGGTCCAAACTTTATTCCGACGTGGGGAAACGTCGTCAACACCCACATTCAGCCGCAAATTCTCGACGTCTCTCCGGGCGATGAATTGATGCGACTGATGCGAATCGGACGAGTTTCGATCATTGGCATTGGTAACGCCGATGGCCTTGCAAATCCGACTGGGGTGGCAGGCGACTGCGTTGGTGACGATAGTCCATTCGGTGGTTCACCAACGGTCACCGGTGACTTCATCCCGAGAGTCGACGTCTTCAATCACGTCAACGGCTCGGTGTTACCCGGGACGAGGCCCATCATCTATCAGGCATGGATCATTCCGCCTGCTGGACCAGCGTTCCAACTCCTCAACTCGTTCGGTATTCAGCTTTATCCGCCGGCTGGTCCGGTGGGCGGCGTGTTCCATACTCAAACGGCCACGCCCGCGCTGGCACCGGTAATCGGAGGCGCACCGGGCGACCTCTACTACACTTACATGGAATCTGATCTACAGGCAGTCGAACCCCGCACTCTCGCGGTCTTCGATGCAGGCAGTTTGCCGGAAGGCAACTACACGATTCAGATTCGTGGCTTCAAGTTCGTTGCCGGAAACTACGTGGCCATCACGCCGCAAAGCAAGATGATCCACGTTTACAATGGCTTCCCGCACAACGAATTAACCGCGGGCGGCGGAAGTATCTTCGTACAACGACCACAACTTGCCATCACGATCGATCCTCCGTTCACAGACTGCGGCGACGTCGTAGTCGGCGATACGATCACGGGTCATTACAGCGTGACGGATTTCTTCTTTGGCAGCGCCACGATCCGAATGCTTCCGATCACCATCGGCGGTATTCCACAACCAATCAACCCTGTGGTTCTGAACACCGGCGGTAGTTCCATCGGTTACGACGGAACAAATACGAACGGAGTTTCAGGAACCTTCACTTTGAGCACGACTGGTCTAACACCGTGCGGCTATACGATCCTGCTTCAGGGCTGGGATCGGGCGCTGGTGAGCGACTCGTGTAGCGGTCACTATAACGAACTCGGCGTAGGCTTCTGCTTGCGCGCGAAGAAGTAACCGCGGATGGACACGGATGGACGCGGATTTAATCCGCGTTCATCCGCGAAAATCCGTGGTCAATTTAACCGGTCACAATGGCGCGAATAGGTTAGTTTGACCGCGAAAACGAAGGGATCCCTCCGAGTTTCTAAATAGAAATACTGGCACACGAATGGCTATCAAGGTTGAGGGCCGGGAGCCTCCCCCGGCTTTGATAACGCCATGTTACTCGTCACCCTTGTCATCGTAGCCCAGCTAATCGTCAGTTTCTTCGTTTGGAAGAAGTGGAGAGGCACGCGCGAAAAACTCGCGAGCGTGCATCACGAACTCTCCAGTCTCCAGGGCATCGTCGACGTATCACGCGACGCCATTATCGGCGTCACGACCGAAGGCGTGATTATGAGTTGGAACCGCGGCGCACGCGGTATTTATGGCTACACCTCAAAGGAAGCTCTCGGCTCCCAAATCTCGATGCTCTTCGATAATCGACGCGGCCACGAGGCGACTGGCCTGTTCGAGAAGGTTGCGCGTGGTGAGAACGTCACGCAGCACGAGATGGTCCACCTCAAAAAGGGTCGCACACCGATCGACATCTCGCTGACGATCAGTCCGATCGTGGAAGGCAAAGCAATCACCGGCGCTTCAGTTGTCGCCCGCGACATCACCGAGCGCAAGCGCGCCGCCGGTTCACTGGCCCAGCAAGCCGCCGCGATGAAAGCGTCGATGGACGGCATGGCCATCATCGATCACCACGGTGTTTGTAGTTATTTGAACGACGCTTACGCGAAGACATTCGGCTACGCGAATCCCGAACGCTTGATCGGCGCAAGCTGGGAAATGTTTTACTTCGAAGATGAGTTGAAACGTCTTAAAGAACAGATCATGCCGGCCGTCTGGCGCGATGGTTCGTGGCGCGGCGAAGCGATGGGGCTGAAACTCAGTGGCGGCACTTTCCCATTAGAGATCTCGATCTCGAGCGTTGACGGTGGCGGTCTGGTCCACGTCGTGCGCGACATCACCGAACGTAAGAAACTCGAAGAAACACTTCGTAACAGTTCGTTGAAAGACGACTTGACCGGGCTCTTCAACCGTCGCGGACTGCTTAAACAGGCAGCACCTTATTTCGACTTCGCACGCCGCCAAAAAGAAACTCTCCTGCTGCTCTTCATCGACCTCGACGGCATGAAACGAATTAACGACGAGTTTGGTCATAACGAAGGCGACAACGCATTGATCAACACCGCTGCGATTCTCAATCGCAGTTTCCGCAGTTCCGACATCATCGCGCGTCTCGGTGGCGACGAGTTTACAGTTCTCGTAACCGACCTCCACGCGAGTAAAGATGACGCAATCGCACGACTCAACGAAAACCTCAAAGCCTACAACGCGTCCGAAACGCGTGATATCAAACTCGCTTTCAGTATCGGTGTCGCAACGCTCGAACCCGAGCGCATGACGTGTTTCGAAGAGTTGCTCGAACAAGCCGACCAGGCGATGTACGAACAGAAACGCATGAAGCGCCGCCGCTCGGCTGAACGGACTGAGAAACAACTCGGCTCCGCTGACAAGAACGAATCACAAACGGAATCAACGTTCGCGCCGAACTCAATTCCCTTCGCCATCTCTGCGAATCCGAAAGCGTACGGTGCGAGTGGTGGGACTTTCGACAACGCCGCGATCGGAATGGCAGTGGTTTCAGTTGACGGGAGCTGGCTGCAAGTGAACGAAGCGCTCTGCAAACTGCTCGGTTACTCAGAACAGGAACTGCGCGCCACGAATTTCCACGTAATGACTCACCCGGACGATCTCTGGCACGTGCAGTCGTACATTCAACGCGTGCTCGAAGGCTACATTCAAAGCCACGAGCAGGAGAAGCGATACATTCACGAACAGGGCCACACGGTTTGGGTGCAGTGGCACGTATCGCTGCTGAAAGATTCCGAAAGTGGAAACAAGCGCCTGTTCTTCCAGGTGCAGGACATCAGCGACCGCAAGAAGGCCGAAGAAAAACTAACACAGGACACGTTGACCGGGCTGCCGAATCGCGCGCGGTTCTACGACCTGCTCAAACATCGCGTTGCACGCAAAGATCGAAAGTGCGCGGTGTTGTTGCTCGATGTCGACCGCTTCAAGCTCGTTAACGATAGTCTTGGCAATGCGAGTGCGGATCAGTTGCTGATACAAATCGCACAGCGCGTGAAGACCTGCATGCGCCAGGGCGACGTGCTCGCGCGCGTCGGTGGCGATGAGTTCGCAGTGCTGCTCGACGATGTTTCCGGTGAAGAAGAGGCTTCGTCAGTAGCGACGCGCATTCAACAGGCGCTCTCGATTTCGTTCAACCTGTTGGGCCAGGAAGTGTATACCACGTTGAGCATCGGCATCGCGCTGGCCTCGGAGTATAGTGACATGCTCCGCGACGCGGAGACAGCGATGCACCAGGCGAAAGCTCACGGCAAGGCGCGTTACGAAGTGTTTGGACGCGACATGCACGGCGAGATTATGAGCCGTTTGAAGATGGAAACCGATCTGCGACGCGCGTGTGAACGCGACGAGCTGTTTGTTGATTACCAGCCTATCGTGTCGCTCCAGAATCGCACGCTAATTGGTTTTGAAGCGCTCGTGCGCTGGCGTCATCCGGAAGTTGGACTCGTGCCGCCGAAGGATTTCATTCCGGTTGCGGAAGAGACTGGCCAGATTCTGACGATTGGTCAAACGGTGCTCGAATCGGCGTGTCGCCAGGCGCAGGAGTGGCAGCAAACG
>DATEWS010000535.1:0-5847 GCA_035257785.1 Pyrinomonadaceae bacterium | reverse complement strand
TGTCGCCGGCCGGACTGCGCCTGAACCGCCAGGGCGCAAACCAGCAAAACTGCGATGAAGCCGAGATACCTCATGTGGGTGGGATTGTATTCCACTCACGGTAAGAATCGAAAGGTTGATTTGCTAAACTGCCGATGATGGAAGCAAAAAAACTCGTGATTACCGGGATTCGTGAACAAGCTCGCAGCACGCGATCGTTTGATTTGGGTTGCAGTGAAGGGGTTGATTTCACACCCGGACAGGTTGCAATCCTGCGAGTCGAGAACGAAGAACCGGCTTACTTCGCTTTTGCGAGTGCGCCGGACGACCGGGACGTCGAAGTGCTGGTGAAGCAGAAAATCGGCGCGAGCAGTGTGATCTATGACATGTGCGTTGGCGATGAGATCGATCTCGTTGGTATTGCGGGGCATGGCTTCAGGCTCAACGACATGAAAGGACGTGATCTTGTTTTTGTGGCGATGGGAACCGGAGTTGCGCCGTTGCGTTCGGCGCTGCGTCACGTGTTGAAACGGAAAGATGAGTTTGGGCAACTGGTGGTGCTTTACGGTGCGCGCACGCCGGACGATTTTTGTTATCGCGATGAAACTGACGACTGGGAAGCGGCGGGTGTCGAACTTCGCCAGGTCATCTCGCGACCTGACGGTCACGACTGGTCTGGTCCAACAGGTTATGTGCAGTCGTTATTGGACAACGTGCTGCCTCAACTGACTTCGCCGGTGGCGCTAATCTGCGGCTCGCGCGAAATGATCGATCAAACCCGCGAGCGTCTCTCGAAGATGGGCTTCAAACCCGAAGAAATCCTCACGAATTATTAGTCAAGTTTTGAAGAACGTTGCAGCTTTGACGATCGTGGTGTTGCAGTAACGTTGAATCGCCTTGAAGTCGGCCCAGTTTTCGGTGACAACTTGTGCTTTCCACCGCCGCGCGCTCACGGCGATCAGCGCGTCGAGTGCCAGACGTTGGGAAATTCCTGGAGGCAAGCACCTTAGTTTTCCTTTTTGTAGAAGCTTGCGTGAGTGGGTCAACAGATACAGGATTTTCGCTGCGAGAAGCCAATCCTGGACGGTAGGTACGATTAGCAAATTGCGCTTTTGATAATGCCTAAACATCCCTTCCCAGAACTTCCGAATTGATCGATCTTCAGCGCCAGCCATTAATTCCAACAGCACGACGGCGGACATAAGGAAGCTCTGCGGCATTCTCTGGAGGTCAGTTAGCTTTTTTGAAACAATGATTGAGGTGTCGTAGGTGAAGTACGGCATCGGGACGCTCCTTTTTTCTATACTGAATTATAAAATACGATGGAATTTCCCTTGTTGATAAGCCTCGTAAGTCATTTGAAAACCTTTCAAGGTGAGCTCCATTAGCTTCCTGCGGTCTTCTAGTTCTTCAGCCTTCTTTTTGGACGCTGTGAACTTCGATGTTGATTTGGATGAACGTGTAGAAGACTTCTTCCGAGGTTTAGTTGTGAGTTTTGAGGTTTTCTTTGTTGCCATGAGACGCAATGTAACACAGTTGAGAGTAGATTGCGAGATGTATATCGTTACTCAGCGTCGACCATCGTCGCGACGAGATGTTGTAACGCCGCAGCCGGATCCGAGCAGCGACCTGTATGCACAGGTGACGTTTGAATGATCGTGCTGCGCGGCGCGACGAGCCAGTAGAAACGTTCTCGTTGTGATAACTGACCGATGGGTCCAGCATCAGCGCCGCCGCGACAGATCTTCGGAATCGTTGCCAGGTGTGTCTTCACCATCTCGATATCGAGCGACGGATCAAGCGCCAGCAGTCGCGACTCGTTCAACTTGATCTGCGCTTCCAGAAACGATCGCGCCGGGCACGAAAGTATCACGCCCGCATTGATAAACTCCTCGCGTTCTACTTTTGGTACGACGCGAATTACCGCATAGTCATACCTGAACTGATCGGGCACGAATCGCCTCCTCAACAAAGTAGCGAGGCTCCTCGAGACGCCTCAACAAATATTCGACGTAAGCTTGCCTGTTCTCCGCAGCGGTCGCGAATGGTGCGTTTTGCTGCATCCAGTCATCCGGAATCAGCTCAACAATCTCGCGGATCACGCCTTCAGTAACACTTGACGACATCGGACCATCGACCGACTCAATCGCACTCGCGAACGGAAGCAGAATGTGGTGCTTGATCAACGCAAACGGATCCTTCGCACGCCGGTCCATATCAGTCCACGAATGATGAAAATAGAGTGCGGCTCCGTGGTCAATCAGCCAGAGTTTGCGATGCCACATTAACAGATTGGCGTTACGCGCGGTGCGATCGATATTGGTGACATAAGCGTCGAACCAGACGATGCGCGACGCGAGATCGGGCTCACCCTTCTCGGCCACCGGATCGAACATGACCGACCCCGGCAGGTAGTCGAGCCCGAGGTTGAGTCCGCCGCTCGCACGAATGAGATCTTGTATCTCCGGATCCGGTTCTGTCTTCGCGATCTCCGGATCGAGAATGACGAATACCAACTCGGGAACCGGCAACCCGGTGCTTCTCGCGAGCTCGCCCGCAATCAACTCCGCGATTAGTGCTTTCGTTCCTTGCCCCGCGCCGCGAAACTTAAGAACGTACATTCCATCGTCGTCCGCCTCGATGATCGCCGGCAGCGATCCGCCTTCACGCAAGGGCGTAACGTACCTGGTAGCGTTTACGGTCCTCATTCGGATTAAGTATCACCGCTACGGTCCATCACATCAAGGTGCGCGCCAGAAACCAGTAAATACCGGCAAATGTAATGATCAATGAAAATGCAGGCACGTGTTTCAACGTGAAGGAAGGACGCTGCTCTAGTCTCCACACCAAAGGCAGAACGAGCAGAGCGATTGCGATCTGCGCAAGCTCGACGCCAACGTTGAATGACAAGAGAGGCACAGCGACTCGCGCACCGAGTGTGCCGATACCTAACTCTCGCAACGTCGCTGCGAACCCGAGTCCGTGAACTAAACCGA
Source organism: Pyrinomonadaceae bacterium (assembly GCA_035257785.1). GTDB lineage: Bacteria > Acidobacteriota > Blastocatellia > Pyrinomonadales > Pyrinomonadaceae > PSRF01. The sequence continues at coordinate 2,872 of DATEWS010000535.1, read as the reverse complement.
AACCAAACGTGACGAGCCAGCGTGCTGCGAGGCGTCGCCGGAAAAGGTTCTCCAATCCGACGAATACGATCGAGACAGCAATCAAAGGTTCGACGATCGACGGCGAAATGTTAACGACACCGAGCGTCGCGAGCGCGAGTGTGAGGGAATGGGCCAGAGTAAACGACGTGATGATTTTTGCGTTGTGGCGTAGTGAGCCGCCGGCAATCAACAGTGCGAGCAGAAATGCGAGATGATCGTAGCCAGTCAGAATATGCTCAATTCCGAGAACGAGAAAACGAAAGATCGAATTGTTGTTTGAGGTACTTTGCAGATCGATCGTGAAATCCTGTGAATCTACACTGAGCATGCGCTCGGCCAACAACCTGTTTTCCGGATCGAACACTGAGCAAAACTGCTTGTGTCCACGCGGCAGATTCGCAAGAACGCGCGCACTGATTCGCAATTCACCGGTATTCGGATTTGAGAACTCGAGTAGATAGTGAATGCTGTTCCGATCAGACGATTTGAGACTGAAGGATCGCAAGTCCAGCGCTTTCTGATCGGCGTGGATGGCAAGAAAGTCCGAATAAGGCTGCTGAATCCCTTCCAAATCCGATGGAGCAAAGCTGACCTCTGCAATAATCCGGTCCGCAAGTATGCGAATCTCAACAGCGCTCAAACCCGGATCGTGAGCCAGCGCACTACTACTAAAAATAGTGAGGATGCCCGCAAGCATCCCCACTCTCCAAAGTGTGTTGATCATGGATGTTGGTGATTGCGACCGTTTTGTGGTGTCGACTCGTATGGAAAGACTTTGTTGAATGCCATGTCGTTGCGATCGACCCCATCACCTGCCGGACCGCGAATGATCAAGTTGTTCGGGTCGCGCAGGTCACTAATCAGTGCTGTCACGGCGATGTCGACAACGTCATCCCCGAAGCGCCGGCCATTGGGCCAACCGCCCGGAATGAACCCACCGTTCTTGAACGGATCCTGGATGTTGCTCTTCAGCACGTCGCCGCCGAAGATACTCAAACGCGAGTATCCATCGTCATCCGGATTATTTGGACCACCTCCGGCGAAGCGAACTTTGCTCGTAGATAGGTCGACCTTGACGAGATCGGGAATGTAGATTCCTGCGATATCGGTGCGATTAGTTTCCGGAGCAACCGGCGAGTTGAAGACGAGTAAGTTGATCAAGCGCGCCAGCTCCGGCGTTTCGGCATACTTTCTGAACAGTTCGCTATCGCTGCTCGGACTCGTGCGGCTGTACAGATCTTTATCCGCAATCGCGACGAGTCCTTCGTTGAAAAGCGGATTACCCTGGCGCGCAACCTGGACGAATGGTCCATTGTTTTTCGGTTCGTTCTTGTCGTCGAGCACGCGTACCGAACGCCGGCTGGTGGTTGCGTAAACACCAGCGATCTGCTGGTCGCCTCCCAGTTCCGCAATCGGCACCTCGAGCGCCATCAGGTGCAGGTTGAAGCCACCCTGCGAGTCCTTGCCGGGATTGCGCAACTTGACCAGATCAAATATCGACTGGATATCCGCGTAGAAGCCATCGTCGCGCTGGCCCGCAAATGCGACGTAACCATGCGACAGTTCCGCAATTGATTCGCGCGTGTAGCGGTCGAGTTCAGCCTCGGTTGCGACACCGTCGCGCGCGCGGTTCTCGCCGTTGTCTCCCTGATTGTAAAAAGGCGTCGCGTTGCCCTGGTTGTTTGGCGGGACCGTGCCGGTACCAAGCACAGTTTCGCGGTTCGTGCGATGGTCCACCTTTGTGACCGTGTAAGTTTGCGTCAGGTTTTGGTTCGCATCGCCGACGTGTTGCACTACACCGAGGTACGACTGAAGAATCGTGTTTCGATTCTTTAAGCTCGTCGTGAAGCGAAACTGGTAAGTCAGGGTCGCGCGTCCGGCCGCCACGTCGGGACCAAGTGCGACGTGAATCTCATAGAGGACGTTGTCGTCAAAGCTGTACCTGTTTGGTCCAACTCCGGGCTCCTCGTGCGGGTAAACACCGAGCGCGAGGACCAAAGACTTTTCATCGCCGTCCTGGTCCACGAACGCGTAAACGTCCGTGGTGTTGGCGGCCGGGTCAAGTATCGCCAACGGCGCGTCCATGTGACTCGACGCGAACGCCGTTATCGGCAGCAGCAAGGTCGCCATCAGCAAAGTTGCGACGATGCGGTTCAGATTCTTAAACATGTTAGTTTTTACTCCTTAGGGTTTTTACGATTGATTCTGTGGCGCCACGCATCGAGCTGCGCTCGTTCACTCGGCAACAGCATTTGCTTAATCGCAGCAGCTTCTTCCAGCCAACGCGTTGCTTGTTTGTTGTCGTTGTTGAGCGCCGCGATAACTCCGGCGTGAAGATAAAGACGCGCATCAGCCGTGCCTTCCGAAAGTGCCTCATTGATCTGCTGTTGCGCTTCGGGCGCACGTCCTGCTGCGGCGAGGGCCCACGCGAGTGCGTCATGCGTGAAAACATCTCGCCGTTTGGTTAACTCCTGCTGGGCAAGGTTGACTGCACGTTCGACGTCCTGGTTGCGGGTCGCCAGATAAAGTGAGAGTGTTCGCGGATCCTCGGTGTTAGAACGCGCGACGAGCTGTGAATCGACCTTGAGAGCATCTTCCAAAGCCCATTGATACTCCGGCAGTGGATTCAGTTTCGCGGCTCGCTGAAGTTGAACGAGAGCTTCGTCTGCGCGATTGATAGCGAGCAAAGTGCGACCACGAGCGAACATTGCTGGTGCGTAATCGCTTTGCAGAGACAGCGCCGCGTCGCACGATTCGAGTGCTTGTTTCGTCGCGCCACGTTGAAGTTGATAGAGGGCGAGACGTGTGAAAGCCCAGGCCGCCGAATCGGGATCATTAGGGCTACTGGCTG
>DATEWS010000534.1:0-4038 GCA_035257785.1 Pyrinomonadaceae bacterium | reverse complement strand
TGCGCCGCCGGCCGGCAGTTTTGATAGTGCTGCTGCGATGCGTGGTCAGGCTGTGTTCAACGGTCAGGGAAAATGTGCAACTTGTCACGTTCCACCGACCTACACCGAGCCGGGCTGGAACATGCACACACCGGCGGAAGTCGGTATCGATGATTTCCAGGCCAAGCGCTCGCCTGACGAACGTTATCGAACTGCGCCGCTCAAAGGACTCTGGACACACGTGAAAGGCGGGTTTTATCACGACGGTCGTTTCGCGACGCTGCGCGACGTTGTCGAACACTACAACGGCTTCCTCGGCACAAACTTGACCGAGCAACAGAAGACGGATCTGGTCGAGTATTTGAAGTCACTTTAAGGAAAAACAACATGGCACTCAGACTAATCAACTCTTGCGACACCATCGCATTACCGAAGAAGACGATCGAGCGCGTTGCTGAAGCGCGGCTGCCGACCGAAACAGGCGAGTTTCGCGTCATCGGCTTTCGTTCGCTCGTTTCCACGGAAGAGTTCGTAGTCCTGGTGAAAGGCGAGTTGCGTGCGGACAGAGCGAGCCTGGTCCGGGTTCACTCGCAGTGCATGACCGGCGACGTGTTCGGGTCAATCAAGTGCGACTGCGGGCGGCAACTCGACGCGGCCATGAAACTCATCGAGCAGGAAGGCCATGGGGCAATCGTCTACCAGCAACAGGAGGGGCGCGGCATCGGCATTATCAACAAGATCCGCGCTTACGCCCTGCAAGACGAAGGCGCAGATACGATCGAAGCCAACGAGCGGCTGGGCTTCGAGGCGGATCTGCGGCGCTACGAACAGTGCGCCGAAATCCTGCTCGACCTCGGCCTGCGCGCGGTGCGCGTGATGTCGGACAACCCGGCAAAAATTCGCGCGCTGCGTCAGGCCGGCCTCGCGGTGGTCGAGCGCGTGCGGCTCGAAGTCGAGCCGCACGATCTGTTCGCCGGTTATCTAAAGACTAAGAAGGAGAAGATGGGCCACCTCGTCAATGTGGCCTAACTTAAGGGAATGGTGTTCAAAGAAGTTCACCTCGCAAACACCTCCGACTTGCGCGACGGAGAGATGAAAGAATTTTCGACCGGAGAGACGCGCATTCTGTTAGCGCGTGTTGACCGTCGCTTTCACGCCGTCAGCGCAGTGTGTACGCACTATGGTGGACCACTCGCTGAAGGTGTGCTTTGCGGCACGCGAGTCATGTGTCCCTGGCACCACGCTGTTTTCAACGTCGTCAGCGGCGATCTGGAAGAGCCGCCTGCCCTCGACGCGCTTACCTGCTATGACGTGCGCGTCGAGGGTGAACGGGTGCTCGTCAGCGTCCCTGACGATGGTGAAGTCAGGCGCACGCCGGCGATGGTCCATCGCGACACTGCCGCCGACTCACGCCAGTTTGTCATCATCGGCGCGGGCGCAGCCGGCTACGCCGCCGCGCAGACATTGCGGGAAGAAGGCTTTCGCGGCAACGTCGTGATGATCACGCGCGAAGATCGCGCGCCTTACGATCGGCCCAACCTGAGTAAAGACTACCTGCACGGACATGCGGAACCGGAGTGGATGCCGCTTCGTCCGGAGGAGTTCTTCAACGATCACGAGATTCAGCTCGTCCTGAACAAGGAAGTCACGCGCGTTGACGCGCGCAGCAAAACAATCACCTTCGATACTGATGAGACGATGGAGTACGATGCGCTGCTCGTCGCGACTGGCGGCGCGCCCGTTCGTCTCAACATACCCGGTTCGGATCTCAAGAACGTTTGCCTGCTGCGTAGTTTTGCTGATGCTGACTCAATCATCGAGACAGCGTTGCGTTCGCGTCGCGTGGTTGTCGTTGGCGCGAGCTTCATCGGAATGGAGGCTGCTTACAGTTTGCGCGAACGCGGACTCGACGTAACTGTCGTTGCTCCTTCGCAGGAGCCGTTCGAGGCCACGCTCGGCGCTGAGGTTGGTGCGTTGTTCCGGCAGGTACACGAGAGCCACGGTGTTCGTTTCAAACTCCGCTCCATCGTTTACCGGTTCGAGGGCATGCACAACATCGAGGCAGTCACGCTCGCCAATGGGGAGCGCGTTGAAGCGGACATGGTCGTCGTCGGCGTCGGTGTTCACCCGGTCACACACTTTCTCGAAGGAGTCGAGCTGGACGATCACGGCGGAGTTGTTGTTGACTCGCGTCTGCGCGCGGCTGAAGGAATCTACGCTGCGGGCGACGTCGCGAATTTCAGCGACTGTCGCACCGGCGAACGCATGCGCATCGAACACTGGCGCACAGCGCAGCAACAAGGACGCACGGCCGCGCGCAACATGCTTGGGCGCGACGTTGAGTTTGACGCAGTTCCTTTCTTCTGGACGCAGCAGTTTGACGTGGGACTGCTTTACGTCGGTCACGCGAAATCGTGGGATCAAATCGTCTATCGCGGCGATGTTTCGTCGCGCGACTTCCTCGCGTTTTACTTAAAGAACGATCGCGTACTCGCAGTTGCCGGTATGAATCGCGATCGCGAAATGGCTGAGATCGAAGTGCAGATGCGCCTTGATACCCTCGAAGCACCATTAACCACAGCTATTCACGGATGAGCAAGAATCATGAACGTCGCAGCATCCTCTGTAGCGACACTATTCGGGACCGCAGGTGATACTCAGCGCCCGCAAATACTCTCCGGCCTCGGTCGCGATGAGATGAACGGTATCGTGGCGTGCGCGCGCAGTCTGCGCAAAGCGCGCGGTGAGTTTATCTACATGCCTGGGGATCGTGCCGACTACGTTTATATTCTGAGGCACGGAAGAGTAAAGCTGTCGGTGCTCTCTGAGTCGGGAAAAGAGATTGCTATCGACATCATTCAGCCGGGCGAGATCTTCGGTGAGTTTGCCCTCGTCGACGAATCGCTGCGCAGCAACATGGTCCAGGCGCTCGACGATATCCTCATGTGGATCTTTCCGAAGAGTAGTTTTACTCATCTTCTTTCCACGCAGCCGAAACTCGCGCTGAGTTACATTCGCCTCGTTGGCGATCGACGACGGCGAATGGAGAAAAAACTTTCCGACATCACTTCGAAAGCTGTCTCGGGGCGCGTCTGCGAACTCTTGCACGAGCTCTCGACAAACGTTGTCGAAGGCGAAACTACGAACACTGATCATCTCGTTCCGCTGACGCATCATGACGTTGCGAGTTTGATTGGCGCCGCTCGTCAGACTACGACGACCGTCCTCAACGATCTCGAACGGCGCGGCATCATCGAGCTGGGCCGTGGTTGGATCCGCATCAAACGTCTGAAAGAACTTCAAACCTATACGTCGCTGATCTTCGCCGTCAGCATGCAAGTTTTTTTCTCTTTTTTGTCAGCCGGGTGACACGCGTGTCGCGGTACTGACATACCACCAAACACTGTTCCTTCATGATGGCCGCCCTAACCAAACACAAGGAGACCACCGATCATGAGCACGAACAGGAAAACTTCTTCATGGACACTCTGGCTCGCCGTCTTCGCCGTGACGCTCACCGCGTTAGCGGGTCTTAACTTCGGCACAGGTGTCTCCGCAAGCGGAGGCGACAGCCTCGGCACTTCACCCTTCGACTTCAGCGATGCCGCTTACCGCGCGCACGGCATCATTCCCGAAAACATCGTCTTGCGAGTCGGCACTGCATCTCGCGCCGGCGATTTCGTCATCGACAATTCCAATACAGATCCAAATCGCGCGAATGTGCGCACTATCGAAACCACTCCCGGCACAACCGGCTCGAGTGGGCTGACTTACGCCAACATCTTCGGCGTTCTCAACTCGACCAGCTTCGAACGCGATGCCGCGGGCGGGCTGACTACACGCGGTCAGATTGCGTTTGATACCGCCGAACATTTTCGCGTGTTCATTTTCCCGAAGGCGTCGAACGGCTCGATCCTCGATCCATTTCTTCCGAACAAACGTCAGGATAATCTATTCGACACACGCGACGGTTACTTCTCGAATGATCCGCTCGGCATGTGGCTCGCAGTTTGGGTGGTCTACACACCAAAAGCTTTCACGGCTGCGGGTCGCAAAGAG
>DATEWS010000533.1:0-2940 GCA_035257785.1 Pyrinomonadaceae bacterium | reverse complement strand
ACATTCCCGCCGTCAACGTTCTCTCTTCAACAACATCGGGCGCCTGCTTGTTTCGAAACATCGCGTTGAACTCGTTCTCAGCTTTGCGTGCTTCGGCTTCGGAATAAAAATCAGCGACGATGTGTTTGGCCAGATCGACTTTGATGTCGCGTGGGTTTCGCTCACTTTCGCGCAGAGCAGCGATCTCGGGCACTGAAAGATCGGTACACAATTCGTAGTAACGCCACATCATTTCATCAGAGATCGACATCACCTTTCCGAAGATCTCCTGTGGCGGTTCGTTGATGCCGATGTAGTTTCCCAAACTCTTCGACATCTTCTGCACTCCGTCAGTGCCTTCGAGTAGCGGCGTGATCATCACGACCTGCGAGTCCTGACCATATTCACGTTGCAGGTTGCGACCCATTAACAAGTTGAACTTCTGATCTGTGCCACCGAGCTCGACGTCGGCTTCGAGTGCAACGGAGTCGTAAGCCATCACGAGCGGATACATCACTTCGTGCAGTGCGAGCGGTCGATTCTCTTCGAGTCGTTGGTGAAAATCGTCGCGTTCGAGAATCTGTCTCACAGTTACGTGCGATGAAAGACGTAGAAAGCCAGCGGAGCCGAGCGTGTCCATCCATCGCGAGTTGAAATCGATGACGGTCTTTTCCGGATCGAGCAGCTTGAAAATCTGTTGCTTGTAAGTCTCGGCGTTGGCGTTGATCTCTTCGCGCGTGAGTTGTGGGCGCGTCGCGCTTTTGCCTGACGGATCGCCAATCATTCCGGTGAAGTCGCCGATTAGAAAAATCGCTGTGTGTCCGAGTTCCTGGAAAGCGCGCAGCTTGCGGATGACCACCGTGTGGCCCAGGTGAATGTCGGGCGCCGTCGGATCCGCGCCGAGCTTTACACGCAAGGGCTTGCCGGTCGCCGCAGACTTCTCGAGTTTCGCGCGCAGCTCAGACTCGCGAATTATTTCCACCGTTCCCTTGCGGAGGTAAGAAACTTGTTCCTCAATCGTCATCAACGCGATAGTAGCTCAACTGTCGAAGGGTGCGCTATCCTCGTTTTTATGGAAGAGATGAATCCGCTCAGCAACGCGCGTCTGGCGTTTATTGGGTGCGGCGTGATGGCCGAAGCGATCATTGCCGGACTGCTTCGCAGGAAACTGGTTGGTCCGGATCAGATCGCCGGCAGCCATCCGCGCCAGGCCCGACGTGAAGAGTTGCACGTCAAATACGGCATCGAGATGTTTGAGCAGAATCGCGAGGCAGCAATGGACGCGGCGCCGGTTGAAGCGAATGGCGGTTCAATCGTTGTGCTGGCGGTGAAGCCGCAACGTCTGCGTCGTGTTCTCGAAGAACTGAAAGGATCGCTGGTCAAGGAACAGCTCGTCGTGTCGGTCGTCGCCGGTGCGACGATCGAAACGATCGCCGAAGAACTCCTGCACCCGTCGATCGTGCGCACGATGCCAAACACGCCGGCACAGATCGGTGAGGGAGTGACAGCATGGACCGCGAGCGCCGACGTGACTGAAGAACAGGAGCGTCAGGTTTGCGCGATGCTCGACGCGCTCGGCAAGACTGTCCGAGTCGAGAATGAACATCAGATAGATATGGCGACAGCGCTTAGCGCTACTGGACCAACCTACATCTTTCTCGTTATGGAGGCGCTCATCGATGCCGGCGTTCACATGGGATTCTCGAGACACGTGGCGCAGGAGTTGGTCCATCAAATGATGCTGGGGTCGGTTTTGTTTGCGAAAGAGTCGCACAAACATCCAGCCGAGCTGCGCAACATGGTGACGTCGCCGGGTGGCACGTCGGCGGAAGCGATCTATCAGATGGAAAAGGGCAGCTTGCGGACGGTATTGTCGAAAGCCGTGTGGGCGGCGTTTCAGAGAGCGGAAGCGCTCGGGCACAAAAAATAGGTCCATTGGTCCTAGGACCTATTTCAGAATAGAGGCCACGGATTCAGGATAGAGCTGGTGCTCTTGTTCGAGAATGCGCGCGGAGAGTGTTTCGACAGTGTCGCCTTCCATCACCGGCACCGTGCGCTGCGCGATGATCGGACCACCGTCGAGCGTCTCGTCGACGAAGTGAACCGTGCAGCCACTCACCTTCACGCCGTGATCGAGTGCTTGTCGCTGCGCATCGAGTCCGGGAAAGTCAGGCAACAGGCTTGGATGAATGTTGAGAATCTTTCCGCGGAACGCCTCGATGAAACACGGCGATAAGAGTCGCATGTATCCCGCAAGACAAATCAGATCGACCTGATGTTCGTGCAGGACTGACATGATCTCGCGTTCATGTTCCTCACGCGTGCGACCGCGACGTTCGATAGCACTGGTCTCGATACCGCGCTGTTTTGCGAGCTCCAGACCGCGAGCGTTCGCTTTGTCGCTGACGATGATCGAGATTTCGGCGTTCGGAATTCTGCCGTCGTTGACAGCATCGCTGAGCGCGAGCATATTTGAGCCGCGACCGGAGATCAGAATCGCGATCCTTTTCTTCAGATCAGCACCTCGCGCTTGCCAGTCACCACTTCGCCAATCCGGTAACACGCTTCACTACGTTCTCGCAGATGGCCTTCGATTGTCGCCGCATCTGACGGCGCGCAAACAATCACCATCCCAACACCCATGTTGAATGTCCGGTACATCTCACTCTGCGAAACGTTTCCCAACTGGCGTAATAACTCGAAGAGGGGCGGTATGGGCCAGGAGCCTTTATCGATCTTCACCGCGGTGCCTTCGGGAAGTATGCGCGGAATGTTGTCAGTCAGTCCGCCGCCGGTGATGTGCGCGAGTCCTTTGATCACGCCGCGATCGAGCAGACCATCGAGCGGTTTGAGATAACTCAAATGCGGCAACAACAATGCCTCACCCGCAGTCATTCCCAATTCACTTATCTGTGTATAAACCTCAAAATCGGCGCAGTCGAAAAAGAGTTTGCGAGCCAG
>DATEWS010000532.1:0-2325 GCA_035257785.1 Pyrinomonadaceae bacterium | reverse complement strand
CTGGTTGGTCCTTTTTCTGTTTCTGTATGTTGGTGCTGAAGTCGGATTCGCCGGCTGGATCTTCAGCTACACCGTTATAACCGGGTTGGGGACCACTGCGGGCGCGGCTTATCTCACTTCGTTGTTTTGGGGATCACTGACGTTAGGTCGCGCGGTGGCAATCCCGATTACCGCACGCGTCGAGCCTGATGCTGTTCTTGTTTGCAGTCTGGTTGGAGCCATCGTGACCCTCATGCTAATGCTGGTTTTCGAGCACTCGCTATTTGGAGTGTCATTAGGAACGGCAGCACTTGGATTTTCGATGGCATCGATTTTCCCTGCGACTCTGTCATTTGCAACTCGTCGTCTGAACGTGACCGGCAGACTCACCAGTTGGTTTGTCGTTGGATCGAGTCTAGGCGCAACTTCGATACCGTTGGCGATGGGACAAACTTTAAATAGCATTGGACCACGTTCGGTAATACTGCTTCCGGCTTTAGCGTTGTTGTTAGGAGGGGTAGTTCTCGCAATCCTGAAATCCGGGAGCCGCGAGTGCAACCCTGAGCTCGTGAGAGGAATATAGGTTGATGGACAGAAAGAAGAAAAATCGCATTGTCATTCTGGGCGGCGGCTTTGCAGGCATATACACCGCCATGCATCTCGAGAAGCTTTTGGGGCGGCGCGATGATTTCGAGATTCTGCTCATCAATAAGGAAAACTATTTTGTCTTCCAACCCATGTTGGCGGAAGTCGTTTCCGGAAGTATCGGTATTCTCGATACGGTCAGCCCGATCCGGCGCATGCTGCGCAAAACTGATCTCCATGTTCGTGAAATCGAGTCGATCGATACACACGCTCAGACCGTCACGACAACGCCTGGCTTCAGTCATCAGCCTAATATCATTCATTACGACCATCTGGTGCTCGCCCTCGGAAACGTCACCGATTTTCGTGGACTGCGAGGACTTCCTGAACATGCGATACCGTTCAAGAATTTGAGCGACGCACTATACATCCGCAACCATGTCATCCATGCCCTCGAAGAAGCCGCAATCGAACATCGCAACGCACAGCTACGAAGAGAACTGTTGACCTTCGTCGTCGCGGGCGGAGGATTCTCTGGTGTCGAAGTAGTGGCTGAACTGAACGACTTTGTCCGCGAAGTAATAAAGAATTATCCACAAATCGACCCGGACGAAGTACGCGTCGTTCTGCTTCACGCACTTGATCGCATCCTTCCCGAGCTGGACGAGAAGTTAGCGCTCTATGCGCAGAAGATACTTGCCCGGCGTGGAGTTGATGTGCGACTCAATACCAAATTGGAAGCCGCCACGGCGGTGGAAGCCATCCTCGCGGACGGCCAGCGGATTCCAACGCGCACACTCATCTCGACTGTGCCATCTTTTCCCAACCCGCTTATCGACACGCTTGCATTGTCAAAAGAAAGAGGACGCCTGAAAGTTGCTTCGTCACTGTTGGTCGAAGGCACCAACAACGTCTGGGCTCTCGGTGATTGCGCGTTGGTGCCGATGAAAGATGGCGGCTTGTGTCCACCAACCGCCCAATTTGCAATCAGGCAAGCGAAAACAGCGGCAGCAAACATTGTCGCCTCAATACGCGGCGGTGAATCACAGCTATTTCAATTCAAAGAGCTAGGGAAACTGGGTGCACTTGGTCATCGTTCCGCCGTGGCCCAGGTATTTGGAATCAATGTATCTGGGTTTTTGGCGTGGTTTATGTGGCGCACGATTTACCTGATGAAGCTGCCGGGTTGGGGCCGGCGCTTAAAAGTTGCAGCTTCATGGACACTCGATCTGGTACTGCCACCGGAGTTAGTTCAGTTAAAGATTAATAGTTCTCAAAGTGTGGTTCACGAACACTTTGAGCCTGGCCAGGAAGTGTTTCGTGAGGGAGACATTGGCGATCGTCTCTACATCATCACCAGCGGCAAAGCTGAAGTAACTCGAAAAAACGGCGCTGGTGATATCCCTCTGGCCCAACTTGGAGCAGGAGAATACTTTGGCGAAATGGCTTTACTTAATGACACGACTCGCAACGCCACGGTCCGATGCGTTGAATCATTAGACGTTCTGAGTATTCCAAAACGCGAGTTTAGTGCCCTCGCTGCGACATTGCCCACAATGCGAGAGAACCTCGAGAGAGTTATGGCGCAGCGGAGAAGTGCCTGAACGCGCTGATTATTCGTTTGCGTTCAAGACGTCCCGATAGCTTGTGCGGCTTGCGCAGAGCATTGAACTTGAAAGCAACTGTGGATGTCGACAGCAGATTGGGAGGAGATCGTATGGCAAGAATTATTGTCTTAGCTTTTTCAATAATGGCAGCATT
>DATEWS010000531.1:0-15970 GCA_035257785.1 Pyrinomonadaceae bacterium | reverse complement strand
AAGATTCATGAGATCTTCATGACCATTGAATAGAACAAGCTTAACGCGCGTGTTCAATCTTAAGGTGCGCCAAAGCGAGAGCGGTATTCGGGGGATTTGATGAATGACTTCACCATCTCCGCGTTTACCCAGTCGCCAAAGAAATTCAACTTCCCAAGCCAGAAGTTATAACCGTCAGGATCCGGATCGCGCAGCAGGTAGCCAAAATACTCCATCTGCACGAACGCCTGATTGAACAAGTTGTTATAGAACGCCTGCCCGTAGGTGGTGTTGAATGTCAGCCCACCACCAGCACCGGTCGTTGTTCCGTCCACTACATTGAACAGCACCCTGCCTCTCGATAGCGTGCCACCATTCAACCCGTCAATTAGCGCCTGTCGATCCGCTGCGCTCGGCGTCACGCCAGTCGTTTGGAACAACCTGTCAACGTACTGCGTGTTGCTCAAGCCATCGTAGATCGCGCGGAAATCCGCTCGCGTCACAAACGCATTTGCAAACGCCAGCTTGTTCGCATTGATCACGTCCGGCGCCAACTGGTTGTTGACGACAATACCCTGCCCTACCGTCGCCGCATCCCGAGTGAACTCGTCATTCGCAGTTCCCGTGCCGCCAAAGAATGGGAAACGGCCCAACGATCCACGGTACACGCGCAACACGAAGTAGCCCATGTTCTGAAACTCGGGCGACATAAAGAACGCGGCGCTCGTGTTTTCCCGCTTGCGATCCACACACTGCGCCTCCGTCTCACCGGGACGGCGAAATGCGGGGTCACTACACTGCGTGATCTCGCCAGTCCAGTGGTCCCAACCTGGTCCATCAGGGTCTCTTCGCAGAAAGTCCTTGTACTGCCAGAACACAAACGTGCGCGGATCATCGATCGGATTTGCTGCGGGCGGTACGTCGCTGACTGTGAAACTCAGTGTCTTCACGGTTTGCCCCAGGTTCCTGAAGGCAAACGTGTAGTCACCCGCCGCGATCGCGCCCAGATCCCAGATCTGTGCCGTACTTGTGATCACCTGCGCAGCCCCGCCGCTAAAGCGCTCGACCACCACGTCCACGGAGAAAGCATTGCCAACACGTGTTGGCGTGCCCCAATTACTCACACGGAACCCAGCATCGGGAAATGTCAGCTTGGCGTAAACAAACGTGCGCCCGTCTACTTTCCAACTCTTCATCTCAACCTGGCTCGAGTTGAGTACTATCGGACTCCACGTGCCGTTTGAACAAATAAGACTATTCCAGTTCAGCGTAATGGATCCGAAATCTCCGCCGGAATTCTGATTGTTGAATCCCGCGACAGCTATGTGGTAGACGGTTCCTATCGTTACCGGAAAATCGACTGAACTCGTAAAGATCGCGCCGGGTTGAGCATCGTCGTTTTGGATCAGTGCCGTACCCAGCGCGTTCACAGCCGTTCCTTTATAAACCGCCATCACCGTATCCAACGGACCGCCTCCAGCCGTCGTACTTCCGGAGGTGTCCATATGCATGTTGCCGGTAAACGGCGATTGCCATTGATACCAAACCGAACGGGTTCCATTGTTACTCCCGTGATCTGGTTCGCCGGGTTCCAACGTGGCGCCGGCATTCGTACCATTCACTGATCCGGAGCAGCCACCAATTAACTGCGCGTTAGCGAAGTTGTCGTTTGGCGGCGGCGAGGGAGTCGGCGTCGGTGTTGGAGTTGGCGCACCCGAAGCAGTCCACCCGATGTCTTTTAACAAAGGCAACGTCAGGTCGCTCGGTGGAGAAACGTTGTGCGTAAGATCGCCGGAAATGTTCGGCTCCATCAACAAGTTTGGTGAAGCAACCGTGTCGTAGTGTGAAACAGATGATCCTGGATCGACCTGGCTTGGCGCATACATCCTTACTCGATTCGAAGAGTCTGCGCCGCTGACGAGTAGCCCCGGTACGCTGTTCGTGACCTGTGAACCCGTCCACACGAGGTTGCCGTTGTTAATTGCCGAGGCGACACGCTCGGTACTGTTCATCTCAGACCAGAGTTTTCCGGTCGTGTTATCGCGCAGGAACCTGTCGAAAACGCTTGGAACGCCTGCTGGAGTTGATGCAGTTGAGAAAAATTCTCCCGTCGATTCATCCGTGAAGGTTAGGAATCCCAGACCGTGGCCGAGTTCATGGAGAAGAACTGAAACCAAATCGATACCGTTAAATCCATGATTGTTATCCAACCCCAGGTACCAATGAGCATTCTGGATGCAGCCGGATGTACCTACGTTTAGATTGAACGTTGCCGTGATTTCCGGGCTGGAAGGGTTTAAATCGCTGCCTCTCAGGGTGTTGGCGAGAGCAACGGGATACCAGGTGCCCGTGAAAGGCGCGTTCGCAAAATCGCGAGCAACACTCGTTGGTCCGGCCGCTCCCAAAGTGCCTTTAGTTGAGGTGCAGGGCATCCCCTCCCAATTCGCTGACACAGTAATTGTTTGTGTGCTATTCAGCGTGGCGCCCCAAATATTTGCGGCGAATTGAAAGGCATTCAGGCGTTGTTGGCCCAGAGTTGTTCCGTTATTTCCACCTACCGGTGACACCGGCGTCGGGTCGTTAAATCCAACTCCAGATTGATCGCCATTGGTAATTATGATGGTGGCCTGCCCTGAGGCAGACGAAGCTGCGACAAGACTAAGTGCCACCAGGACGAAAAAAATTGAAAGCTTTTTACGCACGATCTTAATCACTTACTGAGGGTTGGGTTGGGTTCTGGCGCGGTCGCGTTCAATCAACTTCGGATCGATGCCAAAGAAAGCTCCGGCCGCGCGCGGATTGTCGACGCACGATTGTGTGATGGTGCCGTCGTCGTTTTCACGAGCGACAGTCACACTCTGAAAACGGCGTTGAAGGTCCACCGTCACTGAGCCGTCGGGATGCTGTTCCTCAACAAGTCCCTCTGACGACTTGTTCAGCATGCCTTTGAGACCCTCCGCCAGCTTCTGAGCTTCCTCTTGCGTCAATGGTCTGATCTGGCCCTGACTATTGAGTGGAACCTCCTGGCCGGCCACTTTGACTGTGGCATATTTGTTGTTCGCGTTGGCCATTGGAGTCGCCTCCTTTTGTGGCGCCTTTGTCGCTTGGGCCGATTGTCGCGAAACAACGGTGATTGCCGCGACGACCACTACAACTATGGCGGTGATAATCAGCACTGGCGAGCGTGGGAATCTTTTGGCGGACTTAGCCAAATTCGCTTTCTTCTTTTTCATGTCACACCTTATCTACTGGGTGAGCTGACTCTTGATTGTCTACAGAACGTCGGAGACGGCTTGACCTCTACGTTTTTTACTCCGGCGAGGGCGCACTTAAGAAGCAGAGGCTACGCAATGCGTTGCCCTGATAAGTATAGAAAAATGGATAGCAATTGAGCAATTAGAAGGTGAGCACAGGTGACTTTGCGGAGCTCGGGTCAGTACCATCTGGAGTAAGGGGTGGTACTGACCCGATCGGGTTCGAACACTACATTCTCATGGCGCGCCGAAACGGGCTCGGTACTCCGGCGACTTGATGAACGATTTGACCATTTCCGCGTTGACCCAATCGCCAAAAAAGTTCAACTTCCCAAGCCAGAAATTGTAACCGTCAATATCGGGATCTCGCCGCAGATAACCGAAGTACTCCATCTGCACAAACGCCGCATTGAACAGGCCGTCGTAAAACGCCTTACCGTAGGTCGTATTGAACGTCAACCCACCGCCGGCGCCGGTCGTAGTTCCATCCACCACCTTGAACAACACGCTGCCTCGCGTCTCACCACCACCGTTCAAGCCATCAATCAACGCCTGACGATCCGATGTGCTCGGCGTCACACCTGTAGTTTGAAACAGCTTGTCGACGTATTGAGTGTTGTTCAAGTTGTCGTAGATCGCTCGGAACTCCGGCCGCGTCACAAACGCATTTGCAAACGCCTGCTTGTTGGCATTCATCACATCGGGCGCGAGCGCATCGTTAACGACGATACCCTGCGATACCGTCACCGTATCGCGTGTGAACTCATCGCTAGCGCCATTTCCTCCACCAAAGAATGGCATGCGGCCCAACGACCCGCGATACACGCGCAAGACGAAATAGCCCATGCCCTGAAACTCCGGCGACACAAAGAACGCAGCGCTCGTGTTTTCACGCTTGCGTTCGACACACTGCGCTTCTGTCTCACCAGGACGGCGTTTGGTCACGTCAGTGCATTCCGTGATCTCGCCGGTCCAGTGGTCCCAGCCGGGAAGATCAGGTTCGCGCCGCAAAAAGTCGCGATACTGCCAAAGGACAAACTCGCGCGCATCATCGATCGGATTTGGCGGCGGCGGCGTCGCACTCACCGTGAAGTTCAGTATCTTGACGGTAGTACCGGAGTTCCTGAAGACAAAGGTGTAGTCGGCTGGATCGAGTGCTCCGAGATCCCAGATCTGCGCGGTGCTGCTGAGCGCTGGGAGTGACTGTCCATTAAAGCGCTCGACTAACGCATCACTCGCGAAGATGTTGCCGGCGCGCGCCGGCGTCCCCCAATTACTCACCCGGAATCCAGAGTCAGGAAACGTGAGCTTTGCGTAGACAAACGTGTGTCCCATATTCTGCCAGCTCTTCAATTCAACTCCAGTACCCGGTAGAACGGCTGCACTCCACGGACTTTTCGGAGCGAATGTCACTTCCGGCGCGTTCGTCAGATTAATCGCATCTTCGAGCGAAGAATGAGTATCAATGAGATAAGCATCGTGCTCTGCGTTGCTGATTCCAACCGTCGGAACGAGATCGGTGTTGCCCGTGCCATAGCGAGTCCGGATCGTGCCGTCGGCATTTAGCTCGATCTCGAAGTTAACCGGAAAGCATGGATTGCAATCGAATGGCATCGCTTGCCAGCGATACGTGACTTTGTTCGAGCCCTGCACTTCATACACGCCAGCGTCGGCTCGCCTGGAAGTCGTCAGATCCAAGTCGGCCCAGAGTCCGGCGATCATCTGATAGCCGGCAAGGAACAGCGGTGACCCGGGCGGATCGTCAGCGAAGTTGCCCGGCTGTAGCGGAAAGGCGCGACGAGGCGGGTCGGAAAAATAGATGTTGCCATTGGTTGAGAGCGTTACCTTCGTATAGTTCTGGCCGAAAAATGGAAAGGTGAAGCCGCCGGGCAGAAAAATCGGGAGATAATTATCATCTTCCTCGAGGGCCATGCGAGTACCGCCAGTTGTAAGCGTGGTGTTGTTAGAGTTTTTGGTGACTGTATAAGGATCACCATCTAACGAAGACACCGTAACTGGAACAGCGACAGTGACGTTTCCCGTCAACCCTTTGTTATCGAAAGAACGCACTTTGATGAAGCCGGACGTGTGCTGTAAAGGTACCGTGACTTGAACGTTTTGTGGTGTGCCGGGCGTAGCGGGAACCACGCCTTTCAACAGAGTCTCCTTATCCGTCACGCCATCAACGAAGCTCACTTCGTAAAGCGCCGCGGCTGGACCACCGATTCCATCGTCGCCGGCGGCAGTCCAGCCGAGATTGACGGTTCTTCCAGTTTGGAAATTAATGTGGATGTTCGAGACTGCGCTGGGCGGAATGCCGTCCGATTCCTGTAATGACTGAAGACTCTTGAAGACGTTTAGTCGTCGTCCCGTCAACGTCTTATCTGCGAGGCCGGGCGCAACATCTCCGTTGAGTATCAACAGTTGTTTGACCTGGTTGACAGTGAGACTCGGATCTTTCGCCCAGAGTAGTGCGGCGCCGCCGGAGACATGAGGGGCAGCCATCGAAGTTCCGTTGAAGTTCGTGTAGGTATCCTCAGTGGAAGTAAACGGATCAGGAAAGTCCGGGGCACACGCAACATTGACACGCACGCAGGGTGGTGTAGTGCTGAGAACGGATACTCCAGGCGCGCCAAGCGCAACGGTAGTTGGTCCAAAATGTGAAAAATTTCCGAGCTGATCGTTCTGGTCAGTGGCACCGACAGCGATGACGTTCGGTGCGTCGTAATTTGCAGGGAAGAATGGAACCTTGTCGTTATTCAACTCCTGATGTGCATCTCCAAAGTTTCCGGCCGCAGCTACAAAAAGTATTTCACGATTGTTAAGTTCATTGATCGCATCCAGAAATGAGTGCGAGAACCTGTCGCCGCCAAAACTTGCGTTGATGATGCGCACGTTGGCGCCTTTTGTGTGACCGGTAGTTTCCCAAAGCCGTCGCATCTCCGCCGCATATCCGCAGGCCCTGATCGCATCGCCCATGCTACCGAGATCGCCTTGGAGCGTGGGTTCCAAAAATTTCAAGGACATCAACTTCACGTTCCAGTTAAGGCCTGCGACACCAATGCTGTTGTTACCCCGAGCGCCGATGATTCCAGCGACGTGAGTCGCATGACTCTCGGCGTCATTGTCGTTCCAGACGGTGCCGTTATCGGCGAAGAAGTTGTAGCCGTTGATATCGCCTTGGATACCTGTCACTGAACCCGGAGAAGGATTGGTCCAAATGTTAGCCGCGAGATCCTGATGATTGATGTCGATACCGGTATCGATGACGGCAACGACGACATCCGAGCTGCCCTGTGTGACATCCCACGCTTGCGGCGCGCCCACTTTAGTCATACCGAATTGATTCCCGAAGAGCGGGTCATTCGGAACACCGGCGCTGTGCACAATGTAGTTGGGTTCAGCATAAAGAACGTCGGGCTGGCGTTTCAGAGCAGCGATGGCCTTGAACGTGTTCTCAGCAGAAACGCGGGCCATTCTCAGGCCCTTAACGAGTCCGGAACGATCGAAACGTTCCACGTCAGCCGGTAACTGTTCGCCGCTTCGGGTCGGCAGCACGATGCGGCCGGTTTTGAGTCGCGCTGTTTCTTCGTTGCGATAACGAACGAGGATTTCGCCC
This sequence comes from Pyrinomonadaceae bacterium, assembly GCA_035257785.1. Classification (GTDB taxonomy): domain Bacteria; phylum Acidobacteriota; class Blastocatellia; order Pyrinomonadales; family Pyrinomonadaceae; genus PSRF01. The sequence goes on along the minus strand of DATEWS010000531.1, from coordinate 9,118 downwards.
GGCACGAAGGCGCCGCGCAAAGATTTGAATTGTCTCGGCTGTGTTTGGACGGCGCGCGAGCGCGAGGGGAACTGAAACAGGAACAGCGCGATAAGGCCAACACAAGCCAGGAAGGTGAGGGCGATGCGAGTGCGCGCACGCCTCCTCGAAACAGCGTCAGGGGGTGGAGCAATTTTCATAATATGAACCTATCGATGGGTTAATCGCTAAGGACCATGCAGGACGGGGAGAATATAACAGGGATTGAATTCTACGTATAGATCCTATTGGACAAGTCGGACCTATCGGCCGCGCTGGCCGATCTGTTCGGTGCCGAAGCTGCCGATGCCGTTGAGACGGAAGGCGAAGACGACGCGGTTTTCTTTGCGCAGGCCGACGTTGAAACTCGAAAATTGGACCGTCGCAGCGCAGCAGTCCCAGGCGTGTCCGAGTGTCACTGTCGAACTGATCAAAGAACTGTCGCCGCGTCCCGGTCGCTTCTGAAAATCGAAAAAGAACGACGCGCCACCAAAGAATCCCCGATCGCGATTGCCGAGAAACACCGAAGGACTCCACTGCGAACCGCGCACAGTTCCCGCTTCAAAACCACGCGGATCCGCCAAACTCACCTGGTCCGGACTCAACGCAATCGCACGCGTGTAATAAAAACTCTGAAAGATCTGAATCGTCGATCGTGAAAGACCGAACGTCGTCGATATCGCACGCATGCCATGACCATTCGTGTCGATGTCCGTTCTGAAGTCCACGAACAGATCCCGTCGCGGGCGATAGCGCGCGTCAACGTTCACTGGTGAAAAGCGTCGCGGTATTCCACCGTAAACAAATCCCGAGAGCGTATTGAGTGGATAAAACTGGTTCCGCTGATTCGTAATCAAAGCACCACCAAAAAACGGATCGAAGAAATATTTACCGCGCAGCGTAATCGTGAGCGCTTCATAAGGCTGACTCGAGAGCAGCGGCGCGTTCTCTCCTTCAGTTTCCTTCACGCGCGCGTCGCTGACGTTTTCAGTCGAGCGGCGCGTGAAGAAGCGATTCGCGATCCCGAATTCAAACTCGTTCGTGTCGGCGATGGCGTCGGTGTAGTCGAAACGAATGATGCGATCGAAGTCGTTGATCCCTGAAATTTTTCGATAGATCACATAAGGCTCGATCACATGACGAAAGAAAAACCTGTCGCCACGATGAAAATCTTTCGCAAATGCGGGCGGCCGCACATCGAGTTCAAACTCGCCATAACTGCGAGTGATGTTGCGACTCAGCACATCGCGCGTGTTTGGATCCAGCGAGTTGGAATAAAAAGTCGCGCGCCCGGCGCCAGATGCAGTGATGGTCCAACCGGCAAAGTTCAACGGCAATTCGAAGCGCGGGAAGAAATCGAGTCGCTGCACGATCGACGGCGAGATGATTGGATTCCCGCCGACGTCACGCACAAACTGCACCGCATCTTCAACCGTCTCCTTGCGGCTCACGCCGTCCGCGGATCCACTGAAAGAAAAATACAGCGGCAGGCTTTTGAAGAAACTCACGATGCCCGGTCGCTTGTCGATGCTGATACTCGGCAACTGGCGAATACGAATACGCGCATTCGTCAACGAGGTCACCTGCGTGCGTGCGAGAAAGTTGAAGCTGTATTCGTCGTGATCTTTGTTTATGAAGACCTGCGAAGTCTCTTCCGGCGAGATCGCCTGTTGAATGTTGTCGGAGAAGACCTGGCGAAACGCGAGGTTTGAAGTGATGTTGACGTCGGCGACAGCGATAAAGCCGTTCTTGAAGTAGTGGACACCATCGACGTAAAGACTCGACCCGCCCTGATCCGGATGCGCGGCGTCGGCTTCTGGTCCAAAGATTCGATCCTTGACGGCATAGAAACCGAAGTTGAGATACGAACGCGAGTTGGCGCGCGTGCGCAGGTCGCCGCCAAAGCCGAGGCCGCGCGCCGTGTAGATATCGCTGCGAAATGTGAAGTCAGCGGAGCGACCGAGCGTTTGATAGTACGCAGTCGAGAGCCGCGCGCCCTTCGCGCCCGAACCACCAAACGTCGGCGTCAAAAAACCGGAGGCGCGGTCGCGCGGCTTGATCGATACCGACGCGTACGGCAGGTAAAACACCGGAACGTCTTTCAGTTTCAGCTTCGGCCCGTAAACGTAAACGCGATCGCCGGTCTTGATGCGCGTCTTGCTCGCGTGAAAACTCCACTTCGGAACGTCTTCATCGCAAGCCGTGATCTGCACGTTCGTGGCAACGATCGTGTCGAGACTGATCTTCTCGACGCGATCGGCAGTGAAATAGATTCGCGTGCCGTCCTGCGTCTGGTTTGTGAAACCGGTTGAGTCGACGAAGTAACCGGTCTTCGTGCGATAGTTCCACTCGCCGCGCGAACCGGTGATGCGTTGTTGATCCGCCTGATCGAAAACGACGCTGCCCTCCGCGACCACTCGATTGTCAGCTTCGTAAACAGTGACCTTATCTGCTTGCAGACGATAAGTGCCGATGCGGATATCGACGTTTCCCTCGTAATGAACGATGCGTGCGTTTTCAGGTCCTTCCGCGCTTTGTTTGCTTGCGGTGACGGTAATCTCGTCGGTGCTGGTTCCGGTTACGCCGTTCTGCGTCGGTGGACGACGCTGCACCGGTTGATCTGTATTTAGTGGATTGACGTTGGGAGTGTCGGTCATCGGATTGGCGACTTTCCGATCGACCGGGTTTGGTTGCTGCGCGAATACTGCCTGGCAGGCAATGACCAGAATTATTGTTCCCAGAACAAAACGGATCATAGGGGCGGGTGGATGCTAGCACATCTCAGCGCTTCTCTGCGTATCTCTGCATCCTCTGCGTTGAAAAATCCTTTTCACGCAAAGAACGCAGAGGGCCGCAGAGACCGCAGAGATAATAATAGTGGTCTGTTATCATCCGCGCCGTGCCGAAACGCCACAAACTGATGATCGTTGCCGGTGAACCCTCGGGAGACGCTCACGCGGCCGCGCTGGTCACAGCGCTGCGCGCAGATGCCGACCTCGATCTTTTCGGCGCAACCGGTCCGTTGATGCGCGACGCGGGTGTCGAAACAATCGTCAACTCCGACGAACTCGCGATCATGGGCATCGTCGAAGTCGGACGAGTCTTTCCAAAATTTTTGCGCGCCTTTCGTCAACTCAAAGCGGCAGCAATCGAACGAGCGCCGGACGCCGTCGTACTGGTTGACTGGCCCGAGTTCAACCTGCGTCTCGCTTCAGCACTACACCGGCGCGGTTTGAAAGTTATTTATTACATCAGTCCGCAACTCTGGGCGTGGCGTCCTCGCCGCGTGAACAAGATCAAACGCGACGTGGATCTGTTGCTTTCGATTCTTCCGTTCGAAGTCGATTGGTATAAGGACCACAGTGTTGATCACGTTGCCTTTGTGGGCCATCCGTTGTCGGGCGAAGTCAAAGCGCGATATGACCGCGAAGAGTTTTGTCGTCGTAACGATCTCGATCCTTCGCGACCGATTGTTTCCTTTCTGCCGGGTAGTCGTCACAAGGAGTTACACCGAATCCTGCCGCCGATGCTCGATGCGATCGTGCGACTTCACAACGCGCGGCCTGAAGTGCAATCTGTTGTCGTGGTCGCACCCAGCCGTACTATCGCGGAGGTTCGCGCGATTACGGCGACTCAAGTCAAACTGCTCGAGCGACAAACACGCGAGGCGCTGGCCGCTTCGGATGCAGCCGCAATCGCGAGCGGCACGGCAACACTCGAGGCGGCACTACTCGAAACGCCGATGGTGATAGTTTACAAAGAGTCAACAATCAACTGGCACACTCTTGGTAGTTTGATCACGGTGCCACACTACGGGCTGGTGAATCTGGTGGCCGGCAGAGAGATCGCCAGAGAACTGATGCAGGACCAGTTAGATGGTGAGAATCTGGCTCGTGAACTTGTGAAACTGCTTGAACCCGAGACAAACCGAGTGATGCGCGCCAATTTGCGAAACGTCGCTCACAAGCTCGGAGAGCCGGGAGCCTCTAGACGCGCCGCAGAACGAATCATTGAATTTTTAGCCGCGGATTACACGGAATAAAATCCAGATTAATCTGCGTTACCCGTGGCTAATTTTTTCACGTAGCTCCTCGACTTCCGTTTGAAGGCGCTTAATCTCTTCGCGCATCTCCGGCAGACGATTCAGGTGCGCGTTCATGCGCTTGTATTGATCCAGCGGCTGGACGGGTATTCCCCACCACACGCCCGGTCGCACGATTTTTCCCGGTAAGATTCCCGCTTTCGAACCGATGATCGCGCCCTTCTGCACGCGCGTGTGATCGCCAAACCCAACCTGACCGCCAATCACCGCGTCGTCTTCGATTACCACACTGCCGCTGATCCCAGTCTGCGCTGCAATCACGACGCGTTCGCCGATGTCACAGTTGTGGCCCACATGGACCATGTTGTCGAGCTTCGTGCCGCGACCGATCCGCGTGCGCCCGAGCGCCGCGCGGTCGACACACGTGTGCGCGCCAATCTCAACGTCGTCTTCAATCACCACCGTTCCGATCTGCGGAAACTTCTGGTAGCCGAGATCATGACGCACGTAACCAAAACCATCCGCGCCGAGACACACAGCGACATGCAATATCACGTTGTTCCCGATTGAGACTCCGTCGTACAGCACAACGTTCGGATGCAACACGCAATCATCGCCAACAGTGACATTGGCGCCCAGCACCACGCCCGCTTCGAGCCTCGTGTTAGTGCCGACGTGTGCGTACTCACCCACAACAACGTTTGGTCCAACATAAGCCGTCAGAGCGATGTCCGCAGTTTCAGCAACGACTGCTGACGGATGAATCGTTGGCTCTCGACGCGGCGGCGGATGAAGTGCAGCGCCAATGAGTGCGAAGGCGAGTTTTGGATTTGCAACTTCGATAACCGTGCGTTCCGGAAACTTCGAAGCGTCACGCACAATCAGGCAAGATGCCTTACTCTCGGCAGCAGTATCTTTTTCAACGTACGCAATCTCGCCCTCATCCGCGTCAATCAGGTCGGCAATCCGCGTAATCTGTGTTCCCGGATCGCCGGCAACGCGACCACTCACGATCTCGGCGAGTTCTTCAACTGTCATCTTATGAATCCGCGTTTTGAGTCACGAATAAAACTTACCAGGTGCGTGACATGTTCGTTATCAACCTGGGCCAACTGTTCCAAAACCTCGGCGACCGGCGTCTTCGATCTGAACAACATCTTGTACGCATTCTTTAACGCGCGCCGCGCATCTTCAGAAAAACCTGCGCGTTGTAGTCCGACGCTATTAACACCGCGCACGCGCGCCGGATTACCGTCAGTGATGAAGAACGGTAACACATCCTGTACGATCTTCGACTTGCCACCAATCATCGCGTAACGGCCCATACGCACGAACTGGTGTGCGCCGACACTGTTGGAAAGAAAAACGTGATCCTCGATCGTTATATGCCCGGCGAGCGCGACCTCGTTAGCGAATATGTTGTCGTCACCAATAACACAGTTGTGTGCGACGTGAACGCCGACCATAAAAAAGTTTCGGGAACCGATGCGAGTTGTCAGTCCTTCGCCGTTGGCCCGGTGAAAAGTGCAAAACTCACGGATGATGTTGTCGTCGCCGATTTCGAGGTAGCTGGTCTCGTTTTTGAACTTCACATCCTGCGGTTCGCCGCCGATTACAGCATGCTCAAAAATCCGGTTCCGGGCCCCGATCCGGGTGAACCGTTTGATTACGGCATAGGCTCCGATCTCACAATCTGGGCCAATTTCGACGTTATCCTCGATGACGGCTGTGGGATGAATTGCCATTTTTGACAGGGATTCACTGAATTTACAAGATTTTCAGGATAATCGCGTCTTGTGGATCCTGCAAATCCTGTTTATGATGCTCGACTGTTCTTGCTGTTTTTGAGTATTAGGAGACGAAAAGCCTTTGTTTAGTGACCAGTTTCGCCGTGGGGAAGCCGAAAAGAGTAAGCTTTCGGGAGTAAAGAGCTCCCGCCTCATTTCCGGTCTCTCCGATGTCGCCTGGAGAGCTTTTCAGTCCGTTAACCGGCGACTGCCCGAAGGCGAAGCGATTCGCCCGAACTGGGCGCCTGGCCCACTGCTCAAATCCTACGAACGCACTGCTCCGCCACTCGGCTTCCCGCGCGAGACCGATAGTCTTTGTCCAACCTGCGTTAAAGAAGTTCGCAATGCCGTGATCACCGGCTCGGTTCCGCTCGACACTTTGATGTACGAGCATCCCGGCGAGATCAAGGCTCAGATCGTCGAAGATAACGGCCAGGTCGTGATGCGCAAAGACTGTCCAAAGCACGGACAGTTTGAAGATGTGATGTCGACCGACCCGGAATTTCTGCGACGCATCGAGTCGCTCTTCTTTGGTCGCGACTTCCGCGCTGCCGAAGACAAAGACGTACACCGTCACGGCACTTCGAATATCAAGTTTGGACGCGGCGCAGTTTTGACGGTCGACCTGACCAATCGCTGCAACATGATGTGCAATCCGTGCTTCATGGACGCGAACCAGGTTGGCTATGTTCACGAGCCGACGTTTGAAGACACGAAAGCGATTCTCGATCGCGCAGTCTCTTTCAAACCGCGACGACAAGTCATCATTCTTTTCTCCGGCGGTGAGCCGACGCTCTCGCCTTATTATCTCGATGCTGTCGCGTATGCGAAGAAGATCGGTTTCTATCGCATACTCGCCGCGACTAACGGCATTCGCTTCGCTGAAGATCTCGAGTTTTGCAAAGCCGCGAAGGCTGCTGGACAGCACGGCGTCTATTTACAGTTTGATGGTGTCAGCGAAGAGAAGAACAAGCACCGCGGTGTCGGCAACTTGTTCGACGTCAAGCTGCGCGCGATCGAGAATCTCGCTGAAGCTGGTATCAAAGTCACGCTCGTCGTCACGATCGTCAACAGCATCAACAACGACGGTATCGGTCAGATAGTCGACTTCGCCGCGAAGAACATCGACAAGGTCCAGACGATCGCGTTCCAACCGGTTTCCTTTACCGGACGCGATGAAGACATCTCGGATGAGTTGCGCAAGAAGTGGCGTTACACGCTCGCCGGCATGACTCACGATCTCAAGAACCAGTTAGGCGGACACATTCAACCCCTGCGCGACTGGTTCCCGCTGTCATCCTATTCAGCTTTCACGAGCGTGATGGACATGTTGCAGGGCGCCGATGCGCCGTGGGGCTGGTCGTCGTGTAACTGTCATCCAAACTGCGGCATCTTCACGTTGCTCGTAGTGAATAAACAGACCGGCGAATTCAGATCGCTGTTCGAGTTTTTCAACTACGAACAGTTCATGAAGGACGTGGCCGTCATCACCGACACTGCGCGCGGGCGCAAACTCTCGTACGCGCAGCTCGGCATGGCGATCATGCGAAACTTCAACGCCGAAAAAGCGCCGCAGGGGTTTCCGATTTCGCAGATCATCAATCTCTTCAAGCCTTCGTCAACAAACTCCAACTCCGATCGCAATGATCGGATGGCCCGGGTGGCCCAGAAGCACACCGACGCTGCCGACAACTGGCGCGTGCTCTGCGTCGAAGGCATGTGGTTCCAGGATCTTTTCAATTACGACTTCCGCCGCACTGAGATGTGCGTGATTCCTTACGGCACTCAGGAAGGCGAAATTTCATTCTGCGCTTACAACACCGGCGTCGGCTGGCGGCAGATCATCGAGAACATGCATAAGACCGCGAACCTCGCCGAGTGGTACGAAGAGCACGGGCGTCACAAAGTCTATGCCGCCGGTAAACCTGTGCCGTTGCAGACAACCAAACACTCTCTCAGTTTGCCGGTGATACAGGCAGTGCTCGCAGAAGACGCAGAAGAGAAACCAGCATTCGTCAGTCCTTATCTCGTCGAGACACCTGAAGAAGAAACGGTGTCGTTGTAGTTCAAGGGGTTTGCTCACCAACAACTCCGCTGCTTTGCCGGGCGGCAAATATCAACCCTCTCTCCCAGGAGACTAACCCGATGCAGAAAACTATCTATTCCTCCAAGCGGTTTCAGACTGTCGTGATGTTACTGGTGCTGATCAGCATCGTTACTCCCAGCATCGCAACAGCCAGCAGGAATCAGGATCCACCGGCAGAGAATGTAAAAGTTATCGCTGATGGAACCGAGTTTCTTGTCGTCACGATCGATGAGATCACGAGTAAGACGGCGGCAGAAGGTGATCCACTCACGTTCAAGGTCGCGCAGGATGTGAAAGTAGATGGCCAGGTCGTGATTGCAAAAGACAGTCTCGTGAAAGGCATCGTTGCGCAGGCGAAAAAAGCGGGAATGATGGGAAGAGGTGGATCGCTGGGCATCCGCGTCGAGTCCGCGATGACAGTGGACAATCAAAAACTCAAGCTTCGCTCGACAAAAGGCAAAGAAGGCGATGACAAGACGGGAACGACAGTCGCACTCGTCGTGCTTTTTGGTCCATTAGGGTTTCTGAAAAAGGGAAAGAACGCGGTCATCAAACCGGGCACTGAGATCAAAGTGTACGTTGACGAAGAAAAGAAGGTAACGATCAAGAGCTGACAGGGACAGTGTGCAGGAGCAGACCTGCCCCTGCTACTGATCTTCCTCGCTGTCGTTGCCGGAACGTTGCACTGCTCGTAACTGGGCCACCACATCGCGAAGGCGCAGAGCGAGGTCTTCGATCGTTTGCACTCGCTTGCGTGATCGCTCGCTCAAATCTTCCCGCAACAAGAGCTGGGCCTGGCCCAGGACGCCCGTAAGTGGGTTATTAATCTCGTGACGAATGCGAGCAACGAGGGCAGCAGTCTCCTCGAGCTTCAGGCGGTATTGTGCAATCTCGTCTTCGTGTTCAGTCATCAACGGAGCAGTTGTCGTTGTTTTCGATAGGTGTGTGCCGCAAACCGATACTACGCGGACCATTGTGCCTCTTCCGCACACCTAAGTTCAAGCATTTAGTTTTGAATGGACCATGATGTGAGTGATTGTGGGCTCGGTTGACAACGCGGAGCCCGATACGTAAATTCAAATTCCGCTGCTGGGAGGTCGTCCAATGGTAGGACTCCAGACTCTGGATCTGGCTATCGGGGTTCGAGTCCCTGCCTCCCAGCCAAATAGAATCAAATACTTACGG
>DATEWS010000530.1:0-2979 GCA_035257785.1 Pyrinomonadaceae bacterium | reverse complement strand
GCCGCGTAAAACTGTTTACGACCCTATTGACAACTAGGATATTCTTCTACTTACGGGAACATTTTCCTTAAACCAGGTGTCTTGCCTTGTGTTCGCGGAGCTGTAGGGAGGTGCACACATGAAAAAATGGTTTCTTCGTTTGTTTGTCGCCTTGATGGCTTTCCTTCTGAGCGTTGCCCTCACTGGTGCTTTCAGATTTTTCTTTGGACGAAGCGAGCTAGCGCTGGAAAACGTGGTGGCCGTCGAAACGGAGCCGTATACCAATTCCAACGAGGATCGCGCGCAGATTGCCGAAATCTATAGCGAGTACGGCGCCGCGCAGACGCGACACGACCGCGCCTTTTTCCAACGCGTCGAAGATGAGAATTTCATGCTGTTTGTACGCGGGCAGCGACTCACCCGCGAGGAAGATATTCAATGGATGGAGCGGCAACCGTCTGATACTACCTACGAAGTACGCGTGCATCACATCAAGGTCTTCGGAAACTCGGCAGTTTCGCGTGGTTACATGATGGTCACGTACGCTAACGGTGAGCAGGCTGAGTGGCCATTTATCGATGTTTGGGTCAAACAAGGCGGCATGTGGCGGATTCAAACCACGACGTCAAGCGATTAATTCCGTATTCATCGCCGTAGTTTGTGCACAAACTGCGTGACGCGATTTGGATCGACTGTGTTGGACCACCGTCCGTCTACCTTGAACGCTGTTCCGATAATGAACCCATCGGCCTCATCATAAAACTGCTCGATATTCTCCTCACTAATCCCAGAACCAAGAAACACCGGCAGGTGACAATGAGTCTTCGCCTCCTGCACGTCATCGACTTTCGGCGCCTCACCGGTAACGCTGCCGGTGACGATTACACAATCCGCGCCCATGAACTCGACTGTCTCAGCAGTCTGGCCCAGGCTCACGTCCGCGGTGATCGCGTGTGCTGAGTGTTTCTTCTTCACGTCGGCCCATACCTGCACGCGCTCCGCGCCGATTATTTTGCGATACCTGAGTAGCTTCGCTGCCGATGCTTCAATAATTCCTTCATCAGCAACGTGCGCATACGCGTAACCCTCCGCGCGAATGAAATCGAGTCGTGCTGCGTGCGCTACTGCCATGGCTTCGATGTTGGCGCCCGCGAGTATCTGCACACCCACGGTTAAACGACATTCGCTCTTCACTTCACTTCCGATGATCGCCATCGCCGCCACAATCTCCGCCCCGACTGCGCCTTTGAGGTACGGCACATCATGCATATTCTCGATGATGATCCCATCGACACCACACTCGCTATAAATCCTCGCCTCCTTCCTGGCCTGTTGTACCAACTCCGCAACGCTCGATTTCCCTCGCGGCGTCCCGGGCAACGCCCCAACGTGAATCACACCGATGACAGGTTTTGAATTTGGAAAGAGAGAAGTCATGCCTGCGGCGAAGTATGCCATAAATTCTTCTTTTCAAAGCCGGCAATGAACCAAATCGCGTCTGGTTTGCGCCTTAGTGAATCAGGAGGACATCATCATGACCAATGAACAGATCAAACTGGTGCAGGATAGCTTCAAGCAGGTTGCCCCGATCGCTGAGACCGCTGCCCAACTCTTCTACGCCCGCCTCTTCGAACTCGATCCCGATCTGGAATTGCTCTTCAAAGGAAACCTTAGTGAGCAAGGACGCAAACTAATGCAAATGCTCGCACTTGCGGTCAACAGTCTTGAGCGGATAGAGCAACTTCTGCCAGTGGTGCGATCGCTGGGCACGCGACACGTCAACTATGGGGTGCGAGACAAAGATTACGACACAGTGGGACAGGCGCTTCTGTGGACTTTGGGGAAAGGGCTGGGTGACGCCTTTACACCCGCGGTTGAAGAAGCGTGGAGTAACGTGTACGCCATGTTAGCATCCGAAATGCAAAGTGGAACCGCAACGCGGGCTGAAGCTACTCTCGTTGCCATCAACGTTTAAGGTGCCAGGTCGAATGTGAATGAATGGGTACTGAAGTTAGATATGTTACTCCGGAAATCGTGTGTCTTCGTCGAGCATCATACCTGACCTGTTCCTACATCGTTCGTACTGCTGACGGGCTTGTTCTGATCGACGCGGGCATGGATTCGAACGCGTCGGATGTTGAGATCGGACTGAAGGCTTTGGGAGAAAAACCGGAGGCGATTCGGGCTGTTCTTCTAACGCATTGGCATAACGACCATGCCGCTGGTGCAGCCGCAGTGCATGAGCGCGTGGGTGCGCCGGTGTTCTATCACTCGGGAGACGCTCCGTACCTCACCGGTCAAACAAGACGCCAGGGCATTCGTTGGTGGTTGAACGAACGCATTCCCGAACTTGGCGTGCTGGTCCTATTCAAAGGACTTTTGGGCGAAGCAATTCCACGGTCAGTCAAAGCGCACGAACTCGTCAACGACGGTGAGTGTCTCTTGAGTGACTTTGAGGTTGTGGCGACCCACGGTCACACACCAGGCCATGTAGCGTATTTTTATCGGCCTGCTCGAGCGCTCTTTGCTGGTGACGCGTTGGCCATCATTAACGGCCGCGTTCGATTCATGGCGCGACCCGTCACTCCGGACTTAATGGAAGCGAGGAAATCTCTCCGCCGCTGCCTGTCTTTGGACCCAGCTATCATCTGTCCCGGACATCGTGAACCACTTACGACGCGTGTGACGGAAGCGTGTAACGAGATGAGTGAATACCTTGATGCGGGCGGACGTTGGCCGCTCCTCGGTTAAATGCGCTGACGCTCAACAACCTCAGCTCGACGGTGGTTTCATGCCCATCATGCGCATGTACGTGATGATGTTTCCGTAGTGCAAACTTGTATGGCCGACGTTGGTAAAGAGGGGGCGAAGCTGGCTGCCGGAGCTGTAGGCGGCATTGCAGCGGCCGACTGCTTCTTTCAACTTCGGAAGCAAGGTCTCCTTATCAGTGTTGCCCTTCTCAATCGCGTCGGTGTATTCGACTTTGTTGCCCGCAGCGTT
>DATEWS010000529.1:0-5940 GCA_035257785.1 Pyrinomonadaceae bacterium | reverse complement strand
AGATCTATTTCAATTTCTTTTTCACTGTCGCTGGTACTCCCGTGACTAACGAATCCGGCGGGACATCCTTCGTTACCACTGAGCCCGCGCCCGTCATCGATCTCGCACCTACGCGAACGGGCGCGACGAGCATCGTATCCGATCCAACCTTAACATCGTCTTCGATAATCGTTTCGTGTTTGTTCTTGCCGTCGTAGTTACAGGTAACTGTGCCGGCGCCGATGTTTGTACGCTCGCCGATCGTCGCATCACCCAGATACGTGAGATGCATCGCCTTCACGCCGCGTTTCAGTCGCGACTTCTTGACCTCGACAAAATTTCCGACCGTCGCCTTTTCCTCGAGCGTCGCGTTCATGCGCAGGTGCGCAAATGGTCCGACAGCGCAGTTCGAGTCGATCTGAGAATCGACGATGATCGAGTTATCCTTGATAGTAACCCCGTCGCCGAGACGCGAGTTTGTGATGCGAACTCCCGAACGAATCACGCAACCCTCGCCGATGACAGTCTTGCCTTCAATCGTGACGTTGGGATGGATGATCGAGTCGCGTCCGATCTCGGCTTCGGCACTGATGTACGCGTGGGACGGATCGATGAACGTGACGCCACTGTCGATCATCAACCTTCTGATCGCCGCGCGACGAATAAGATTTTCAAACTCCGCCAGTTCAGCACGCGAATTGATTCCGTAAACCTCCCGCGCGTCGCTGTGCAGGAAAACATTTACCGTGCCGCCGTCGGCCATGATGATCTCGGGCACGTCCGTCAGGTAGTACTCACCCTGATCGTTCCTTGGTTCAACTTTGCGCAAGGCAGCGAAAAGCTCGCGAGCGTCGAAGCAGTAGATGCCGCTGTTGATTTCCTTAACCTGGCGCTGCTCTTCAGTCGCGTCGCGTTGTTCGACGATCTTCTGAAACGTGTCGTTCTGGTCGCGAATGACGCGCCCGTAGCCGGTCGGATTTTCGAGTCGAACACTCAGAATGGAACAATCCGCACCCGCGTTATTGTGGTGCTCGATAAACCTTCGCAGCGTCTCAGCCTTAATCATCGGCACATCGCCTGACAGCACCAGCACGAGTGAATCGGAATCCTCGAGCTGGCTGCGCGCAGACTCAACTGCATCACCCGTTCCGCGTTGTTTCGCCTGGACCGCAAAGCTCGCGAGCTCGCCGGCTTCCGCGAGCACCGCGCGTTCAACTTCCTCCGCCTGATGACCAACGATTGTAATGATTGAGTGAGGATCGAGAGCTTGTGCGGCTCTAACAACATGCGCGATTAACGGGGAGCCGCCGAGCTCGTGCAGGACCTTTGCACGTTTGGATTTCATCCTCGTGCCAAGACCGGCTGCCATGATCAGAACGTTCAGTGGTTTATTCATACCGTGACTGCGGCGAGTGCCTGTTTGCGACAATCGAGCACGACCTGCGCCAGACGATCCGAGTTGTGACGCACCTTTTCACCGTCGTACAACAAATCCGCATGAATGATCTCGGTGGACGGACCCGTAGCGTCGTCGATGGCGTTATCGTCGATCCCGATCTGATACGCACCTTCGGCCGCGTAACGTTCAGCCTGCTGCTGACTAATGCGTCGATTGTTTACGACGACATAATCGAAATGAATCTCGGGCGCATACTTCTTGATCGTCTCGAGATGCTTCCGCGCACTGTAGCCGTCAGTCTCGCCGGGCTGTGTCATCAGGTTGTTGACGAAGATTTTGGTCGCACGTGATTGCCCGATGACGCGAGCGACCTGGGCCACAAGCAAGTTCGGCAAGATGCTCGTGTAGAGCGAGCCTGGACCAACCGTGATCACGTCGGCAGCGCGGATCGCTTTCAACGCTTCCGGCAGCGGAAGACACTGTTCGGGTTCGAGTCGCAGACGGCGAATCGGAAGTTTGGAAGCGGAGATTTGTGTCTCACCGCGGACGATGGTGCCGTCTTCGAGTTCCGCGGCGAGCCTGACGTCGCTGATCGTCGCTGGAAAGATGTGACCTTTGCTGGCAAGCACTTCTGAAGACAAGCGGATGGCTTCAGTAAAGTCGCCGGTGACTTCGGTCAGCGCCGCGAGAAAGAGATTGCCGAAACTGTGACCGCCGAGTTCACCGTCGCCGCGAAAGCGATGACGGAACAGACGCGACAACAGCGTCGAGTCTTCGGAGAGCGCGATCATGCAGTTGCGAATGTCTCCCGGAGGCAGCATCTGTAGTTCTTCGCGAAGACGCCCGGAACTGCCGCCATCGTCTGAGACAGTGACGATCGCGGAGAGAGTTTCGATCCAGAGCGGGTCGTCAGTCTTGCCGACCAGACGCTTGAGACCGGCGAGCAAGGTCGAGAGCCCTGTTCCACCGCCAATGGCTACCAGCTTTTGACCATCTGTTGTTGTTGGTTGCTGCAAGTAGGTTCCTCGGAACTGATCATAGCTTAATTGGGGGAATTGTTTCGCGCAAAGCCGTTAAGTTTGCAAAGACACAAAGCTAAATCTATTCCAGGTTTTTGCGACTTTCCGTGAACTTTGCGCCTTTGCGTGAAACCGGGCCGCGGATTAGGAGGCGTGACTGAAGATCAGACGATCAAAGTCGGGGTCGTTGCGTAGTGGGTTCAAATCGTGGTCATGCTGTGCACGCACACGGAGGTTTGGTTGTAGATCCAGCGCTTTCTGAAGTGACTCGAGCGCCAGATCGATCGAGCCGAGCCGCGCGCGCGTCGCTGCTAGGCCATAGTGAATGTGCGCCGCCTCAGGCTCGCGCTTGAGAGCACGTTCAAACATCTCCTGGGCTGCAACATACTCGCCGCGGTTGAGTTCGATAACGCCGCGATCGTAAAGCGAGTCTGCATCCCGCGGCAGAATGCTTTCGGTTCGCAGACGCGACTCAGCAATCGTGAGATAAGTACGAGCACGAGCAGCAACTTCAGCCACCTGCGAATACTTATCAACCAGAACGCGAAACTGGTTACGCGCCTCTGCAAACCGTCCGCGCGCAAACTCCTTGTGCGCACGTTCGAAAGCTACCAACGCCGCGGACTCATCCTGCGTCGGTGGTCTTGGTGGCGGTGGAGTTGGAGCGGGTCGGACGGCTCGAACCGCTGCCTGCTTCTGCGTCGTTTTGACCCTTGAGACCGGCGCCGCTTTCTTCGGAGCTGCTTTGCGGGCCGCAGGTTTAGCCGCTGGCTTCCTCGCTTTAACAGCAGACTTGGATTTCGCAGCAGTCTTTTTGGCCGCGGCAGTCTTCAACGCCTTACGCGCGACGGGCTTGGCAGCGGCAGCTCTTCGAGCTTTTGGTTTGGAAGCCGACTTCGTTTTGACAACGCGCTTCGCGCTTTTCGCCGCTGGTTTGACCTTTGAACGCGATGTTGACCGTCTCAGACCTTTTGTGAGACTGCTACTCATGGGCGGAAATCTCAAAAGGCTGCTCACCCCTGGCGAGCAGCCCGTGGAATTGGCCCGCAGCTTACCACAGACACGCCTCTAGATCAACGAACACAACCATTTGCGGGTGCTTTACGACCCAAAATCCGGGCCAATCTTTCGACAAATGTATCAACAAAGAAAAACACTTGATGGTCATTGTTGGCTATGTTAAAGTGCTTTTCGGCTTACGGAGGCTTAATCCACCTCGGCAGACCGCCCCAACCGAAGAAGTAACCTCTTTTAGTTTCAGAAACTTGCACTCCGCGGAACAGGCGTTTCAGCTTTTACTCTCCAAAGGAACATCCCGCCCCAGCCTTCAATAAAGAGTCGCACAATGGCAGACACACCAATCCTGTTGCGTGAACAGCAATACCACCAAATAAAGGCTGTCCTGGCGCGATTGCGAATGGACGCCTCAGCCAAGGTGGTTTTTCTGGTAGATAAGGACGGTCAGGAAATCGCTTCTCAGGGGGAAGTGGGAAATCTTGACACAACCAGTTTGGCGTCCCTCGCCGCCGGCAACGTCGCGGCGACTGGCGGCATGGCTGCACTGATCGGAGAGAAGGAGTTCCCGACGCTCTCTCATGAAGGTGAGAAAGAGAGTATTCATATCTCAGTTGTCGGCAGGCTCCTGCTTGTAGTGGTTTTCGACGAACGTTCCAGCCTGGGATTAGTGAAACTCCGCAGTAAGCAGGTTTCCCATCAACTGGCGGCAATGTTCGAAGAAATTGCTGCTGGAGACTACGACGACCTTGAATCACCTTTCGCCGGTATCACCGACGAGGACATCGACAGTCTTTTCAGCTAAGACACGCCCATGACCTTTATCAATTACGCTTCCCGAGAAATCAACTGCAAGATCGTTTACTACGGCCCAGGTTTGTGTGGTAAGACGACCAACTTGCAGTACATCTTCGACTCGACTGCGCCACAAGCGCGCGGCAAGTTGATCAGCCTTGCGACCGAGACCGACCGGACATTGTTTTTCGACTTTATGCCGCTCGAGCTGGGCACAGTCCGCGGCTTCAAAACGCGCTTTCACTTGTACACGGTTCCAGGTCAGGTGTTTTATGACGCGTCGCGCAAACTGATTTTGAAGGGTGTTGATGGAGTTGTTTTCGTGGCTGATTCGCAGGAAGAGCGAATGGATGCCAATATCGAGTCGTTGTACAACCTGGAGGAGAACCTGCAATCACAAGGCTACGATTTGTTGAAGATTCCGTACGTGCTGCAACTCAATAAGCGCGACTTGAACAATATCGTACCGGCAGAGGATTTGGCGGCTGAGTTACAGAGAAAGGGTGAGCCTGTGGTTGAGGCGGTGGCGTCGACCGGCCAGGGAGTGTTTGATACTTTGAAAGCGGTCGCTAAGCAAGTGTTGACTGAGCTTCGTAAAGGATAGAAACAGGGGCACGAGCAGAAAGCAGGAGCAGGTAATCACCGACCTGCTCCTGCTTTCTGCTCCTGCTCCTTTTATTCGAGGCTTTTGAGCATCAGCAGTCCGTCACCACCGTTTGAGTAATACTTCGGAAGTCGCTGCGTGATCGTGTAACCGAGTCCTTCATAGAGTTTCTGTGCGGCGACGTTCATCGTTCTCACTTCCAAACGCACCAGTCTCACATTCCGTTTCTTAAAACCCTCTTCAACCTGTCGCATCAATCGCTTCGCGAGGTTGCGTCGCCGGTGTTCCGGCGCGACGCCGACTGTCGTGACGTGTCCCGTGTGATCAGGTTCGACAAGTCCAATTACAAAACCTGCCATCACACCTCCGGCAGTTACAGCACGATACGAAACCGACTCTGGAGCGGTGAGTAGATAATCAAACGTTTCGCGGCTATAGGCTTCGCCATCGATGAAGCAACGTTGATCGAGCCGCCAGCACTCATCGAGCTGAGAGACGGTCAGCGGGCGGATGTCGTAGCTGGTGCCCCACGATGGAGTAGGTGCCTTCTCTTTCTTTTCGGGAGCGTATTGCTCATCCGATTGCGACCACCAGCGGGTTCGAAATTTCTTTAGTACTGCCATAACAACCGCGCCTAGTTTACAGGATTAACATGCAATCGCCATAGCTATAAAACCGGTACTGCTGCTCGACGGCGTGGCGATAAGCACGCAGCACGAGGTCGCGTCCGGCGAAGGCGCTGACCAGGATCAACAGCGACGAGCGCGGCAGGTGGAAGTTGGTTAGCAACGCATCAGCAACGCGAAAACGATAGCCCGGTTTGATGGTCAGACTAGCGACGCCGCGACCAGCTATCACACGACTGTCTTTAGTTGCGGAAGACTCGAGCGCTCTCATCGTCGTGGTCCCGACGACGATGATCCGATCGCCTTCGTTGATTGATCGCGCGGCTGATTCGGAGATCTCGAAGTGTTCACTGCTGACTGAGTGTTGCGTCACATCGTCGACGCGAACGGGTTCGAAAGTTCCGTAACCGACGTGCAGTGTGATCTCCGCGAGCGACGCTACGCGAGCGACTTCCGCGAGCACCTCAGGCGTGAAGTGTAGACCGGCCGTCGGCGCTGCTATCG
>DATEWS010000528.1:0-4098 GCA_035257785.1 Pyrinomonadaceae bacterium | reverse complement strand
TTCGATCGGAAACTTCGTTGCTCCATCACTGACTTCGCCGACGAGCTTGTCGCCATCGACTTTGCCGACGAACGCGTGGTCCTTGTCAAAACGAAGTGTCAGCGTGCCGTTCTCCAACTTTGCTTCCGCGATCTCGATCGTTTTCGGACCATGGATCGCACGTCCCGTGATTTTTCCGCCTTCGGACTTCAGCTCGATCGAGACTTTTCCTTCGGGCGCACCCGGCATCTTTACCATTCCCTCGTATGTGCCGGTCAAATCGGGAGTCCCTTGCGCAAACGCAACGATGGCGCCGAGCAGGAAAGTAAGTGTTAGCAGGCCAAGTCGAAATTTGGTCATTGTCTTATTCCTTTCAAAAAACTACGCCGCTTTGTTTTGCTGTTCCTTCTCAAGCGCGTTCTTGGCCTGAGCGGCAACTTCAGCAAACGACTCCGGTTGATGCACCGCCAGATCAGCAAGCACTTTGCGATCGAGTTCGATCGCAGCGAGCTTCAGACCGTGCATGAGTTGCGAATAGTTCAAACCATTCAGACGGGCGGCCGCGCCGATGCGGACGATCCAGAGGCTGCGAAAATCGCGCTTCTTCAGTTTGCGTCCGGTGTACGCAAAGTTTAATCCGCGCTCGACGGATTCTTTGGCGGATCGATACAGCTTCGACTTGGTGCCACGATAACCTTTGGCCAGCTTTAATATTTTCTTGCGTCTCTCCAGACGCTTATTGCCACGTTTCGCTCTGGGCATATGATTCCTCCCTTATTAATACGTAATCCACGGATTACACAGATTTAATCTCGACCGTACGGCAGCATCGACATCACGCGGTCGTGATCCGCCTTGGCGACGAGCACATCGATATCCAGGTGACGCTTTCGCTTATTGGTCTTCTTCGTCAATATGTGCCGCGCATGCGAATGACCACGCTTGATCTTGCCCGTGGCAGTCAGGCGCACTCGTTTCGCGGCACCCTTATGTGTCTTAAGTTTTGGCATGAATTGATTCCCTTCTACTGATTCGTCGGCGGCGCTTCAGGTTTTGGCCCACCGCCACCGCTCTTATGTCTCTTCGGCCCGAAGATGATGAACATCTGGTTCCCTTCCATCCTCGGCCGTGCTTCAACTTCACCAACATCCACGAGATCCTGTTCGAGTTTTTCCAGGATCCGCGCACCCAATTCACGGTGAGTCATCTCGCGCCCGCGGAAC
The DNA here is from genome assembly GCA_035257785.1 of Pyrinomonadaceae bacterium. GTDB lineage: Bacteria > Acidobacteriota > Blastocatellia > Pyrinomonadales > Pyrinomonadaceae > PSRF01. Next base: position 2,896 of record DATEWS010000528.1, on the reverse strand, counting down.
CAGATCGTGGCTCTCACTTTATCGCCATCCTGTAGCCACTCACGCGCATGCTTCATGCGATATTCGTAGTCGTGATCGTCGGTTCCCGGTCGAAACTTAACTTCCTTGACCGTGATTGTTACCTGCTTCTTCTTCGCTTCGTTCGCCTTCTTCTTCGCTTCGTACTGGTATTTCCCGAAATCGATGATGCGGCAAACAGGAGGATCGGCGTTAGGTGCAACCTCGACGAGGTCCAACCCTTTCTCGCGCGCGGCGCGAACGGCATCGCGCACGTCCATCACGCCCATCTGTTCTCCTTCTTCACCAATCACGCGCACCTCAGGCACGCGTATTCTCTCGTTGATCCGAACGGGCGGCACGCGCCGGTTATCCGGACGCTGACCGCGACCTCGAAAGCCTGTAGCTATTCTGCACCTCCTAAGTTTGAGCCCTCAGAAATAGGACCTATATGACCTATAGGACTTAAATTTCCTTAGACTTCGTTGTTTGTTAACGCGCGGGTTGCAACCAACCGCTGCGCCATCTCCTTGAACTCCGCGATGGACATCACCCCGATGTCGCCCCGGGCACGTTCTCGGACTGCCACGTTCTTCTGCTCCATCTCGCGATCGCCGAGCACGAGCATAAACGGCACTTTCTGTAACTGAGCATCGCGAATCTTCGCGCCAATCTTCTCACTACGCAGATTCGCTTCTACTCTGAAACCAGCCACGCGCAGTTCGCGCGCAACCTCTTCCGCATATTCATTGACTCGATCCGTGATCGGCAACACCGCAACCTGCACCGGCGCCAACCACATCGGGAACGCCCCAGCGTAGTGTTCGATTAACACCCCGAAGAAACGCTCCATCGATCCAAACAACGCCCGGTGAATCATGATCGGTTGGTGCGGCTTGTTGTCTTCACCGATATATTCGAGTTGAAAACGCTGCGGCAAATTAAAGTCAAACTGGACCGTCGTCAACTGCCACGCACGACCAATCGCATCTTCGACGCGAATGTCGATCTTTGGACCATAAAACGCCGCTTCACCTTCGACACGCTGATACTGAACACCGCGGTTATTCAAAGCATCGACGAGCGCGGCTTCGGCACTTTCCCAATCCGCATCTTCACCAAAATACAGACTGCGGTCATCGCCTCTAACGGAGAGCTCGACCTTATAGTCGTTAAAGCCAAACACCTTGTAGACGCTGAAGGCAAAGTCGATGCAATTGACAATTTCCGCGCGCACCGTCTCCGGCGTGCAGAAAAGATGCGCGTCGTCCTGCGTAAATCCGCGCACACGAATCAGCCCGTGCAGCGCGCCGGAAAGCTCAGCCCGATAACACGTACCAAACTCCGCGTAACGCAAAGGCAGATCGCGATACGAACGCTGCGCCGACTTGTAAATTCCGATGTGAAACGGGCAGTTCATCGGCTTGATGCGAAACTCCTGTTCCTCAAACTCCATCGGTGAAAACATCGAGTCGACGTAGTTGATCTCGTGCCCGCTCGTGAACCACAGCTCGCGCTTTGCGATGTGCGGCGTGAAGACGAGTCCATAACCGCGAAGCAACAACTCCTCGCGCAGGTAGTCTTCCATCTCTTTACGGATGGCGCCGCCTTTCGGATGCCAGAAGACGAGTCCCTGACCATAGTCTTCCTGAATCGAAAACAGATCCAGTTCACGACCAAGACGGCGATGATCTCGTTTCTCCGCCTCTTCGCGTTGCTTCAACCATGCGTCGAGCTCTTCCTGCGTGAAGAAAGCCGTGCCGTAGATGCGTTGCATCTGCGGTTGCGAGGCGTCGCCCTTCCAGTAAGCACCGGCGAGTGAAAGCAGTTTGAAGGCGCGCAGCTTGTTCGTGTTCGGAACGTGTGGGCCGAGACAAAAGTCGATGAACGGCGAGCCATCGATGTAATAGACGCTAACCTTTTCACCGGCTTTTTCGTCAATCAGCTCACATTTCAACGGTTCCTCGCGTTCACCAAAAACACGCAAGGCTTCGTCTTTCGAAATCTCTTCGCGACGATAACCGAGATTCTTGCTCGCGATCTGCTTCATCCGTTTTTCAATGACGGGCAGATCAGCTTCCGTCAGCGGCTGCGGCGAGATCACGTCGTAGAAAAATCCGTAACGCGGATCGTCAAGGAGCGCTGGTCCAATACCGAGCTTGGTGCCGGGAAACAGATCGAGCACTGCCGCCGCGAGCAGGTGGGCAGTGGAGTGACGCAAAACTTCGAGCCCGTCGCGCGTTTGCGGCACGATTGGTTCGATCTGCACCGAGTCGCCGTTTTCGCGGACCGTCTCGAGCGGGGCGGCAAGGTCCACCTCGCGTCCAGCGACTTTCGCTGCTAAAGCCTGTTTGGCCACGTCGCGGTCGAGCTTCTTTAGAGCTTCAGCAACCGTTGCCGAATCAGGCATCGGAACCGGTTCACCGTTTTTCAGTTGTACGTTGATCTCACTCATTTCTACATCACCCCCAAGTGCGCCGGAAAAATTGATATCGCCCAAGCGCACGCGGGGACTACAACGACACCTAAGTCCCAAGGCCGAAGACGTTCCCTACGATTTACGATTCACTTAATTTTGTTACTTCAGTCGATCGGATTCGATAGGAGCGCCTTCGCCGCGCGCCCGCCTGGTGCGGGTCGGCAATTAAAAAGTAAAGAATCGAGTAGTTGTTCGATTCATGCGAAGGTCTTCCGGAGCGTCCTATCAAAAATTTGAAATTACCCAAGTAACGAAGCGGGATTCTAGCAAAAGGCGTTAATATAGGGCAAGCTCCGCGGTCTCTGCGTACCTCTGCGTCCTCTGCGTTTATTAGGCCCATTTTCACGCAAAGAGCGCAAAGTTAAGCAGAGACTGCAAAGAATTATCATGAAGCGTTCGATATATGCCTTCCTAATAATC
>DATEWS010000527.1:0-12581 GCA_035257785.1 Pyrinomonadaceae bacterium | reverse complement strand
TGCTGGCCGCAATCGATGAAGAGACTTTGTTGGTGCCTATCTCGCATGTGCTTTTCAAGAGCGCGTTTCTGCAAGATGCGAAAGCCATCATCGATCGCGCGCATGAAGTCGGTGCGATGGTCGTGCTCGACACTTATCAATCGGCAGGCACCGTGCCTTTCAGCGTGAAGGAACTCAACGCCGACTTCGCTACGGGCGGCTCAGTGAAATGGCTGTGCGGTGGTCCAGGCGCCGGTTATCTCTACGTCAGACCCGACTTGCAAATGACACTCGAACCAAAGACGACCGGTTGGATGGCACATGAAGCGCCGTTTGCCTTCGACACTGCGATGCATTACGCGCCAAACATCACGCGATTTCTCCACGGCTCGCCAGCCATTCCGGCTCTCTACGCTGCGATTTCGGGTTATCAGATCATCAATGAGATCGGTGTCGAGAACATCCGCGCGAAGAACATCAGGCAGACAAATTATTTAATCAGCCTCGCGGAACAAGCGGGGTTCACAGTTACGAGTCCGAAAGATGCTGCACAACGTGGCGGCACGATTACAGTCGCACACGAACACGCAGCAGCGATGGCCAAGGAACTCATCCGGCGCGAGTTCATCATCGACTACCGGCCCGGCGCCGGCATTCGCATCTCGCCGCATTTCTACACTACTGACGAGGAGCTGGAACTCGTCATTCGGGAAATGAAAAAGATCAGCGACTCTGAAACTTTTCGCGCACACGAAACGGTGGGAGCCGCATTCTAGATGGCCAATGACTACGGCAACAATCCACCGCTTTCCTACAACAAGTATCTTCGTGTTCAGGACTTGATTAATCTTCAGGATTGTCTTTCCAGTCCCGCCCATCACGATGAACTCCTGTTCATCACGGTTCATCAGGCGTACGAACTCTGGTTCAAACAGATCCTGCATGAGCTCGACGCAGCGATTCAGTTCCTGGAAGAAGATCGCGTGCCGGCAGCGACGCGCGCTGTGAATCGGATCGTGGCCATCGAAAAGTTGCTGGTGAACCAGATTCACATTCTCGAAACCATGGCGCCGATCAGTTTTCTCGCGTTTCGTGATGAGCTAAATCCGGCGAGTGGTTTTCAGTCAATGCAGTTTCGCGAGATAGAGTTTTCGTCAGGATTAAAAGATGAAACTATCCTGCGTGAGTTCGCGAGTGACGAGTTTGCGAATGAACGTCTGCAAGCGCGCATGACTGGTCCAACTCTCGCAGACTCTTTCTATCGCGTGTTGCAACGTCGTGGTCTAACAGCGCCGCTTCCCTCCGCCGACGCCGATTCAGCGGAACAAAAGAAGGCTTACGAAGCACGCACCAAAGCAGTGCTCGAAATTCTCACTCACTTCGAACAGCGCTACGAGGAGTTTCAACTTGCGGAAGCGCTGCTCGAGCACGACGAATACTTCGCGCTCTGGCGCTCGCATCACATCAAGATGGTCGAGCGGATGGTCGGCGCCAAACGCGGCACTGGCGGCTCGGAAGGAATCGGTTACCTTAAAACCACGCTCGACAAGAAATTCTTTCCCGAAGTTTGGGAAGCACGCACCTATCTCGACGTGAGGCACGGCGAAAGCGGTTGTCCGTTTGCACACTGAACCGAGGGACTGTAAATGGAGAAAGAGAGAAGATCGGCGCCACGTGCGAGAGTGAAGCTCGCAGCTCGTTGGGAAGGCGTGATGTCGCGCGAGAATGCGACTGTCACCGATCTGAGCCGCAGTGGCTGCTTCGTGCTCACGGGCGGTAAGGTTGAAGTAAAAGAACTCGTCTGGCTCGAGATTCAACTCACCGCAAGCGAGAAAGTTAATTTCTGGGCGGAAGTGGTTAGCGAAGCAGCGGAGATCGGTTTCGCATTGAAGTTCAATTCGAGCAGCCCGGAAGATGAAGCGACGTTGGCGAAGTTTCTCGAAGGCGTGTTTCAGTCGCAGGCGACGAAGAAAGAATAACCCTAGGCCTTGGTCCCCTCGTTTCCAGAACGGTTCAACATGGCCGACTACTTCCTCTACCACAATCTGGAGGAAGGTCGGGAGAACAAGGTCTGCCTCTATTTCGAGGATCAAACGTGGACCTATGGTGATGTCGCGCGACTCTCGAATCGCACAGGCAATGCCCTGCGCGAACTGGGAGCGAACATCGAAGATCGCGTGTTGATGGTCCTGCCCGATTGTCCGGAGTTTGTTTGGACGTGGTTTGGTGCAGCACGGATTGGCGCGGTGATAACGATGGTTAATCCGCTGCTGCCGGTTGCGGATTATGTGTATTACCTCGAATACACGCGCGCGAAGGTCGCGGTCGTTCATGCGTCGCTGTTGAAGACATTTGCTGAAGCGGCGGAGAGTGCGCGCTACTTGCGCGGTGTGCTCGTTGTTCAGGAGCAGGAGCAGCAAGCAGGAGCAGGTAAAAAACTGCCCCTGAACACTGCTCCTGCTCCTCATATTCGCTGGGTAAAATTTAATGAAGTCGTGAACGCGGCTTCGGAAGAGTGTGCGCCCGCCGAGACGCGCCGCGATGACATCGCGATCTGGTTGTTCACTTCCGGTTCGACGGGTCATCCGAAGGGCGCAGTCCATCTGCAACACGATCTGCCGTTCAATACCGAGGTCTTCGCCAAAGCGACGATGGGTGTCAACGCTGGTGATCTCACCGTATCAGTGCCGAAACTGTTCTTCGGTTATGCCACGGGAACCAATCTGCTCTTCCCTTTCGCTGTCGGCGGCGCGACCGCACTGTTCGCGGAACGATCGTCTGCGGAAAAGATGTTTGAAGTCATCAAACGTTACAAACCGACGATCCTCACGACCGTTCCCACGATGATCAATTCGATGCTCAACGTGCCTGGCGCTTCGCGAGAGGATCTTTCGAGCCTGCGGTTCTGTTACTCAGCCGGCGAGGCATTGCCAAAAGAACTTTACGAACGTTGGATGAATGCGTTTGGAGTTGATATTTGCGATGGCATCGGCTCCGCGGAAATGTTTCATATCTACATCACGAACCGGCCGGGCGATATCAAGCCCGGCAGTCTCGGTCGTATCGTTGAAGGTTACGAAGCGAGGATTGTTGATGCCGAAGGTAACGAAGTTCCGACTGGTGAGATGGGAACGTTGAGGATCAAAGGCGACTCCGCGGCGCTTTGCTACTGGAATGCGCATGAGAAATCGAAAGAGACTTTTGCGGGCGATTGGTGTACGAGCGGCGACCAGTTTCACGTTGATGAAGATGGATATTACTGGTATCACGGTCGCACAGACGACATGCTCAAAGTTTCGGGCGTGTACGTCGCGCCGGCGGAGATTGAGAATTGTTTGCTACAGCACGAGGCGGTGCTCGAGTGCGCGGTTGTGGGCCACGAGGCGGACGGTTTAGTTAAGCCGAAAGCGTTCGTCGTGTTGCGTGAAGGATTTTATCCCCGCGATACGCTCGCCGAGGATATGAAGCAGTTTGTGAAGACTAACATCGCAGTCTACAAATACCCACGCTGGATTGAATTCGTCGACTCCCTACCAAAAAACGATCGCGGCAAGATCGATAGGAAACAACTAAAACTTAACCGCGGATAACACGGACATAAATCCGGATTTTTAATCCGTGTAATCTGTGGTTAACGTCTTCGTTCGAGGTCGTAATCTCGGAGGCGACGGTAGAGTGTTGATGGGGAAATACCGAGGATTTCGGCGGTCTTGCCGCGGTGCCAGCCAGTCTGTTCAAGCGCCGCGAGAATTTGTTGACGCTCAACCTCGCGGAGCGATCCGGGCGCTGTCGAAACAGGCGCGACTGGAAAAGCCGGCATCTCACCGCTCGCCGATGTCGGAACCGTCGCCATCACGGGCGCAGCAACAGCCGGACGCGTAACCTCCGGCGGCAACTCTGAAAGCGTGATCCTGCCGTTGTTCGAAAGAATTACCGCGCGTTCGAGACAATTCTTCAACTGCCGCACATTGCCCGGCCATGCATACAAACGCAACGCAGTGAACGCTTCTTCCGTCAACTCGGGCGGCGTAGTGCCCGCGATCTGTTTGAGCAGGTGACGCGCCAGCGGCTCAACGTCTTCAGGCCGCTCCCGCAGCGGCGGCAAACTGATCTGAAATCCATTAATTCGATAAAGCAGATCCGATCGAAACACACCATCATTAACGACAGTATCGAGATTTCGATTAGTGGCCGCGACGATGCGCACGTTAACTTCAACTTTCCTCACCCCACCAACCCTGAAAAACGTGCGCGTCTCGATCGCACGCAACAGCTTCGCCTGCAACTGCGCCGGCAACTCCGTCACCTCATCGAGGAAAAGCGTTCCGCCATCTGCCAGCTCAATCAAACCAAGCTTCCTGCCCTTCGCCCCCGAGAACGCACCGGCTTCATAACCAAACAATTCCGACTCGAGCAACGACTCCTGAAACGCAGCACAGTTCAGATCGACAAACGATGCTTCCGCGCGATTCGATAGCCGGTGAATCGCATGGGCCACTAGCTCTTTACCTGTTCCCGACTCTCCAGTGATCAAAACAGACGCTTCCGAAGGCGCGACTCGCTCGATCAAACGAATCGCTTCCTTCATCACTTCCGAAACCGAAACAATCTCAGGCAACGCCGACTGTCGCGCGAGTTGTTCGCGCAAACGTACGTTGTCGACACGCAAGCGCCGCTTGTCAGCCGCCTGCTTCACACGCACGTCGAGCTCAGTCAACGTGTATGGCTTCGTGAGGTAATCGTACGCGCCGAGCTTCATCGCCTCGACCGCAGTTTCGACAGTCGCCTGGCCCGTCAACATGATCACTTCGGGCGGATTCGGACGTTGGTGCACGCGACGCAAGAGTTCCATGCCGTCCATGCGCGGCATGTTGATGTCACACAGCAGCACGTCGACGTTGCTCTCTTCGAGTTTGCGAAGCGCGGCTTCACCGTCGGGCGCCGCTTGCACGCGATAGCCCAGCCGTTCCAATTCCTTTTGCAGGACCAGGCGCAGGTTCGCCTCGTCTTCTGCAATCAGAATGCGTGCCTGCTGTTGCTCGCTCAAACCGTCTGTTCCTCGTTTACCTTGACTGCGGAAAGAGTAATCGTGAAAGTGGTGCCAACACCCACGTTCGACTGCACGTCAAGAGTGCCGCCATGCTCCGTTAAGATACCATAACATACGGCGAGTCCAAGCCCTGTGCCGCGTCCAATTTCTTTGGTTGTAAAGAAGGGCTCGAAGATCTTGGCGAGGTTTTCCTGGGGGATGCCGACGCCCGTGTCGTTCACTTCTATCTTCACTTTGTCGCCGTCATTGCGACCCACAATCGTCAACATACCGCTGTCGGCCATCGCATCGAGGGCGTTGGTAGCAAGCGCGATGACGGCTTGCTGCAACTGGCCCGGATCGCCGGAAACAGGCTGTAAATCGTGTGCTATTTCAACTGCGAAATCTACGTCGGGACTTCGCTTCTGATGTGAGAGCAGGCGCACAGCCGAGCGAATCACATCAGCGAGATTGATCGTCACGTGATCCGAAGTGCGCGTGCGACTGAAGTCGAGCAACCCCATCGTGATGCTCTTACAACGAAACGCTTCGCTACGGATCAACCCGAGATACTCGCGCAGATCTTCTAGCGCGGGTGAACCATCAAACTCACCATCATTCACGCGAGCTTCGAGCGACTCAGCACACGCCGAGATCGTTGCAAGTGGATTGTTGATCTCATGGACCACGCCCGCCGCCAATCTTCCGACCGCCGCGAGTTTTTCAGCACGCGCAATCGCGCGATTTGCTTCCACTCGATCCGTGATCTCTTCGCCGACGGTAATAACGTGCGTTACCTCGCCGCTGTTGTCGGCCCACATCGGGATCTTACTGATCATCCAGTGGCGAATATCACCCTTTGGCGACGGAGTCTCCTGTTCGATGCGTTCGATCTCACCGCTCTCGAACACACGCGCAAACTCTTCTTCCAGCACGTCGCGCGGCTGGCGCGTCAATACCTGAAACACGTTCCTGCCGAGTACTGACCCACGCGGGATGCCAAGCTCGCCGAGTTCGCGGTTGCGGTTCCACGCCACGACACGATAATCACGATCGATCGCGTAGAGCGACAACGGCAAACTGTCTACGATCGCCTCGATGAATCTACGTTGCGCTTCCGCATCCGCAGTTTGTTTTTCGACTTCTCGTGCCAGGCTCACTGATTGTTCACGTGCAGCCTGGTACAGCGAACAGATGTGCGCAGCGAGTGACGTCTGTTGCGCGGCGGCTTCGATCAAACGTCTTTCCGTCTCGCCACATTCTTCACGACGATCGAACGCAACGATGAGCGCGCCTTTCGTCCGGCCCGCGAAGCGAAACGGCGACACGTATTCGGTGGTGTGAATCGTGTCGCGCAGAAGAAAAGATTCTTTTTCAGTGATGAGTAACGAATTGGCTGAGTCGCTGGAGCGTAACCATTCTTGTAATCGAGCGCTATCGAATAGTGTCGGATCGTCGGCAGTGCCTTCACGATCGAAGACGCACAACGCGTCTTTATCACGACCAGTTACGACGTAAGCGGCGCAGAGCGAAGCATCGATCGCTTCGTAGGTCGCGCCGGCAACGCGCCTGACGAGTTGTTCGGGTTCGAGCGCGCGCAGCAGTCCGCGACCGATGTCTGACAAAAACCTGAGCTCGCGATTGCTGCCAATCAGCGCCCACTCGCGCTGCGATGTGCGCACGTGCAGGCTCACGCGCGACAGGAGCTCACCGGGAGTTGAAGGCTTCGTGATGTAATCGTCTGCGCCCGCCGTGAAGGCCTGAACCTTGCGCGCTTCGTCGTCACTTTCCGAGAGCGCGATGATTGGCAACTTGCTCGTCGTCGGTTGCGCTCGCAGCAGTTTGCAAAGAGCGAGGCCATCGACGCCCGGCATTTCGAGATCAAGCGCGACCAGATCGCAACGTACGCCCTTCAGCACGCGGAGTGCGGAAGCAGCTTCGGTGGCGGTTACAACACGATACTGCGCAGTCTCGAAGATTTCGCGAAACCTCTCGCGGGCCGCGGCGTCGTCGTCAACTATTAGAAGTGTTGCGTTGTGATTTTCGGCGGGAGCAACCATGCTATCAATCGACCAAGCCCTGAGGTTCACGTCGGGCTCTACCTCGATTGAAAGCGATGACCCCGCAGGATGTCAAGAATTTCCTCTGCGGTCTCTGCGTACCTGCGTCTTCTGTGTTAAAAAACATGCTTAACGCAGAGGACGCAGAGAACCGCGGAGATTAAGCTGGAGGACCGTTAACTTCGGTTGGTGGGTCGGAAGTGTCGTGCTGGAATGCGCGGTCCAGGCGGTGGTTCGACTTCACGCGGTACATCTCGTGATCGGCAGCAATTACCAGTTGGTCCAGCGTGTTGCCGTCGATGCCAAAAGTCGCAGTGCCGACGCTGATGCCGACGCTCGCAAAGCGATTTCGGCCTATTGCGAGGGAGAACTTCGAAACGGCACTCTCGATGCGCGCGCATAGCTCTTCGACCTGGGAGCCGACCACTTCCTGGACCAAAGCCACAAACTCGTCGCCACCGTAACGAGCCAGAAAATCATACTCACGCAACTGCCCCTCGATCAGGTGAGCTACTTCACGAAGCATCTTGTCGCCCGTCTTGTGGCCGTAAGTGTCGTTTACTTTCTTGAACTCGTCGAGATCGAGCATGACGACCTGGAAAGTCCGGTCGGTGCGACGTGCACGTGCTGCCTCTTCTTCGAATCGCAGTGCGAGGTAACGCGCGTTTGGTAGTCCGGTGAGTGGATCAGTCAAAGCATGCGACTCCGCTTCCGCATGCTGCATCGCATTACCGAGCGCGTCCGAAGCGAGTCGTGTAACAGTCTCCAGCAAACGCATGTGGTCGTCGGTGTATTGTTCGAGATCGCTCGAGTAGACCGACAACGCGCCGAGTAACACGTCGTCCTTAAATAACGGCAACGCGGCCATCGACCGATACTTGAGTCCCGCATCGAGATTGATGCCGGTGAAATCGAGACTCGGATGAAGTTGATTAACCGGGCTGCGATTTGCCAGCGCAAAGCCCGTGACGCCTTCACCGGGTGCGATGCGTCGTGCAGACAGCTTCTGCGCATTCTTACCAACTACGTGACGCGCAGTCGCATAACCTTTGCTGTCGTCGTAGATGTAAACACAACAAGTATCGAATGGAACTACGTGGCCAACTTTGTCGACGAGGATTTCGAGAGTGTGTGCGACGTCAAGCGAAGTTCCAAACGTGCGCGCGATCTCGTAGAGCGCATAAACCTCGCGGTGCGCTTTCTTGATTTGATCGTAAGCGATGAATGAACCGCGCTCGCGTGTCTGCGCCATGTCGACTATGCTCAGTTGAATCGGCGGCTCGGTCGAGTGGTTCGCGGGTTGATGCTGGAGTCCAAGCTCCGCTATTTGCGCGTCAAAACGCGGCAAGTTTTTGAGAAACTGCTCGACTACTACGGGATCGAAGTGAATCCCGGAACCGCGCAACAGTAACGCTGTAGCCTCGTCCATCGTCATGCCGCGACGAAACGGTCGATCCTCGCGAATCGAGTCGAAACAATCGACAACTGAAATGATGCGTGCGGTGATCGGGATTTGTTCGCCACGCAGGCGGTCAGGATAACCGCGACCGTCCCACTGTTCGTGATGATGCCTCACGATAGGAATAACCGGATAAGGGAAATCCACACGGCCGAGAATCTGCGCGCCCACAACCGTGTGGATCTTCATCTTCTCAAATTCGGCGGGCGTTAGTGGTCCAGGTTTGTTCAGAATATGCGGCGGCACGGCGAGTTTGCCGATGTCGTGAAGCAGCGCGCCTGCTTTCAAAGCTGCGATTTCGTTTGTTGAAAGTCCAAACACTTCGCCCATACCGGCGGCGTAAATCTGCACGCGACGAACGTGGCAATGCGTGGTTTGATCTTTGGCGTCGATCGCTGTTGCTAAAGCTTCAGCAGTTGCGAGATGTAGTTGACTCAGTGACTCGATCTCGTTTGTCTTTGATTGCAGACGCGCGCGCGCGCCGCGATAGATCAGATAAGTTGCGAAAATCGAAGTAGGAACGAGGTAAGGCAGAACGAACGCACCGTAAAGTAGTTCCAGAATTAGCGGGATAGCGAGCAACGACCACGAGAACCACAGTTGATTAGCGACCCACCACTGGGCTGCCGACTCGCGTAACGAGGCTGCCGGAGACAGAGCTGGGAGCAACTCAGCTCTATCCCCGGCGAATTGGGCAAGTGACAACCCTTGTCGGGAGGGCTGTCGTGCTGGGTGAGATGTTTCGCGGCTCATCGCGTGTCAAGAAGAACTTTGCGGCTACGGACCCCGTGCGGAGAGCCCGCGAAGCCAGTGGCTCCTTCGCCGCGCTATGCCTCTTCTCAACTGGTGTGCCGTTCAAAAAACGCCGATTTCGTGAACGAGGAATTCGCGTCATTCCATTCTGACCTGTCAGATTGAGAAATTGAGTCAAGCTGGTTAATCTGAGCCGCGGACTTACGCGGAGAACGCGGATCAGAATGGAACAAGTCGGTTACATCGATCTGCTGCGACGCAATCGCAGCTTCCGGCAACTGTGGCTCGGCCAGGTCGTCAGCCAGATGGGCGACTGGTTCGACACTATCGCGCTCTACACGATCATTCTCCAACTCACGGGTTCGGGTCGTGACGTCGGTCTGTTGCTCGTCGCGCGCTTTGTGCCGAGTTTTTTCTTCGGACCGATCTCGGGCGTGATTGCCGACAGGTTTAGCCGGCAACGAATCATGATCGTGTCAGACATCTTGCGCGCTGTTGTTGTGCTTGGCTTTCTGTTTGTGCGGCGCGCGGATCAGTTGTGGATAATTTACGTATTGACGGTTTTACAACTCGGACTCTCCACTTTTTTCGAACCCGCAAAGACAGCGGCGATTCCATCGATCGTGGAAGATCGTGAACTCGTGGCCGCGAATGCGATTTCGTCGGTCACATGGTCGGTAATGCTCACGCTCGGAGCTGCGATTGGCGGTCTGATAACCAGTTCGTTCGGCACCAATGCGGCCTTCATCCTTGATGCAGCGAGTTATGTGTTGTCAGCGGCGTTGATTGCGAGTATTCGCCTTCCCAAACGTAAAAAACGCGAGCGACAAAAGGTCTCGTTAGGTAGACTGCTCGGAATCACCGAGACGATCGACGGGATCAAGTACGTCAAAGATCGACCGCGGGTCCTGGCTGCCCTGCTGGTGAAACCGGCCTGGGGACTTGGCGGCGGCATACTTACGCTGCTTGCCGTCTTTGGTGAACGCATCTTTCCTGTCGGCCGAAACGCGGCCGCCGGAATCGGTGTGCTGTTTGCGGCGCGCGGAATCGGCACGGCAGTCGGCCCGATCGTTGCGCGACGTATTTCCGGTGAGGGCAACAGACGCATGCAAGTGTCGATCGGAATCGCGTTTTTGCTCGGCGGCATCGGTTATATGCTGTTTGGGAGCGCGAAGAGTTTTGTTTTTGCGCTCGTCGTGCTCGGCCTTGCACATTGCGGCGGCAGTATTCTCTGGGTGTTTTCGACTGTGATACTGCAACGGACGGTCGAGGATAAATTTCGCGGGCGTGTGTTCGCGGCCGAGTTGGCGCTGGTGACTTTGACCATGGCAGCATCTAACTATGTCACTGGGGAACTGCTCGATCGGGTTAAGATCTCGCCGCGCATCGTCACTGTCGGCATCGGAATTCTTTTCCTGCTGCCGGGTTTTTTATGGTTCGTTACGCAGCGCTGGTGGGACCGTGAGCAGCGAGCCTCAGTGCGCACGCTTAAACTCGAGCCACAGGATAATCAGGTATGCGAATTAAAGTCGGAGTGATGGGGTCAGCTTCTTCTGAGAGTGCTCGGCTTCAGACCGGCAACACACTTGTCGCGAAGGCTGAACGCCTTGCGAAGGTGATTGCCGCGAAGGACCTCGTGCTTTTGACGGGTGCGACAACGGGCATTGTTTATGTCGTTGGGAAGACTGCGCACGACGCGGGCAGTTTTCACATCGGCATCTCACCGGGCAGCAACGAACACGAGCACGTCGATATGTACAAGTTGCCACTCGATGCGTGCGATAGTTTGATCTACACGGGATTTGGCTTGAAGGGACGAAACGTTGTGCTCGTCCGATCGTGTGATGTCGTGCTGTTTGTGGCGGGCGCGATGGGTTCGCTGAATGAGTTTACGATTGCGCATGACGAAGGAAAGGTTATCGGTTGTTTGACGGGTACCGGTGGCGTTGCCGACGAAACCGAGTACCTGTTGCAACGATTTGGAAAGCGCGGTACGACGGCGCACATCTTCACCAACGAGGACCCGGAACGACTCATCGAAGATTGTCTTAACGCTTTGAAATGAACATTGTTGCCCGATACGTAGATCATCCGATCTGGGAAGCCTGTCAGCCAATCAGGATCAATCACTACTGGTCTGGAGAATCGGCACCGCCAACGCGTCATGCTGAAGCAAGAATCTGCTGGACCAACGAGGCGTTGCACGTTCGTTTCGTTTGCGCACAACACGAGCCGCTGATCGTGTCGGAGAATCCGAGGACTGATCAGAAGACGCTTGGGCTTTGGGACCGGGATGTGTGCGAGATTTTTCTCGCTCCTGACGGTGTGCACCCGGAGCGATACTTTGAGTTTGAGGCGGCGCCGACGGGTGAGTGGGTTGATCTTGGTATTAGAGTCCTGCCGACAGGACGAGAGACTGATTGGGATTTCGTCTCCGGCTTCACGACAACTGCAACACTCGAGGGACAGCAACTAACGATTGAAATGAAAATCCCGTGGAGTGAGGCGATTCCGAAACCTGCGGCGGGAGATGTATGGCGTGTGAACCTGTTTCGCTGTGTTGGACCAGAAGCGCCAGAGCGTTATCTCGCGTGGCTACCGACGCGAACACCCGAACCAAACTTTCACGTGCCTGAGGTGTTCGGAACGTTACGTTTTGTGGACGCGGATGAACACGGATGAAAAAAGCGGATCAGATCCGCGTTATCCGTGTCATCCGCGGCTCGTGACGTACTTCTCGAAACTCGCGCGATCCGAGTCGCTCATCTCCACAATACGCGCCCCGATCAAATACCCGCTCTCATCCTCCAGACTCTCATATCTCACCGCAACCACTTTCATCTCAACCGGCCCACTCGGCAGTTCCAACTTGATGTACAGCCTGCGATCGGAACCCGCCAGATAGTGCTCGCCAATGCGAATCGCCGGAACAACCAACGCGACGCCAGTCGAGCTGACGTCCAGTGTTTGACCACTCAGCCCCGGCAAACGCCGCGATCCGTTAGTCCCCATTCTCGGATCGGAAAGACTCAACGTGAAACCCAACCGCGCGCGCACACGCTTCGAATGACGCCGATTTCCGATGAAACGGCGCAGGTGCGACACAATTCTGCGGGGCAGTTCCGACATAACTCGTTGACTACTAAACGGACCAGTTGAGGAAGGTAAAATCCGGAAGCGATTGGGGGCAGGTCGCCGCAAAGCCATTCTAAAAAACCTGCTTGCAGGGACGCAACAGTTTAATTCTTTACTACTAATGGCTTGCCGCCGGTGTCCCCACTTCGGACTCCGGAGGCGTCGA
>DATEWS010000526.1:0-2884 GCA_035257785.1 Pyrinomonadaceae bacterium | reverse complement strand
GTTCAAAGTTACAGATAAAGTTTTACATGGCATCGATGAAGGCGAGACGGACGTGTTCGTAATCAACTTCGCGAATCCTGATATGGTGGGCCACACAGGAAAACTCGATAAGACAATCGAGGCGTGCCAGTACGTCGATACCTGTCTCGGTTGGATTACAAAACGAATTCGCGAGGCGCGCGGCATCACGCTCATCACCGCCGATCACGGCAACGCCGAGCAGATGATCGATCCCGTAACCGGCAGTCCGCATACAGCACACACGACCAATCCCGTGCCATTTCACTTAATCGACGAAGATTCGATCGGAGTGGAGCTGCGCAGTGGCGGCGCGCTCGAAGACGTTGGGCCAACTCTGCTTGGTTTGCTCGCTCTCGAGCAGCCTTCGGAGATGACCGGAAGAGATCTCAGAGAACTTTAGCCGCAGATGAACGCGAATGAACGCGGAACTGATCCGTGTTCATTCGCGTTCATCTGCGGCGTATTTACAATGGCATTCGATCCGCGGAACATACTCGTCATCGATTTTGGGCAACTCGGGGACGTGGTGATGAGTTTGCCTGCGCTGCGAGCGATACGCGAACGTTTCCCGTATGCGCAGATCACCGTAGCAGTTGGAAAGCCGGGCCAAGAGTTACTCAATCTCTCCGGTTATGCGAACGAGATTCTCGAAGTGGACCGCGTGGCGCTGCGCGATGGTCCAACGCTGATCTCGATTGGTCGTATTGCGAAACTCGTTTCAGAGGTCCGTAAGAAGAAGTTTGATTTCGTTATCGACCTGCACAGTTACTACGAGACCAACATACTCGGGTTTCTCTCAGGCGCACCGCGGCGGCTCTACTCGCGTCGTTCCAATCGTTCGCTCGACTTCCTCGCGAATTTCAAACCGCGGCCGGCGAAAGAAGTAGAGACTACTCATCTCGTTGATCGATATCTGGATCTGCTCAAGCCACTCGGGATCGAGAACGTGTCGCGAGCGCCTGCGCTCCGAACCAGCCCGGCTGACGATGCGACAGTCGAAGCTTTGCTAAAGAAAGAAAAAGCGCAAACTCGCGAGTTACTGGTGGGCGTTTTTCCTGGTGCAGGCAGCAGCACTCGCCTCTGGCCGCTCGAGCGCTTTGTCGAGTTGGCTGACCATCTGATCCGGAACGACAAGGTGCGGGTCATCGTCTTTGCCGGGCCGGAGGAGAGGGAAATGGTGCCGCAGATGCGGAAGCTTTTTCCCTCCGGAACAATCTTTTTTGACCGTTTGACGATACCCCAGTTAGCTTCGGCGCAGGCTCGTCTGACGGTTTTCATTTCGAACGACACCGGTCCGGCGCACATCGCCGCAGCCGTCGGAACCCAGGTGATCATGATCATGGATCGGCCCGATCCACACGGCTTCACGCCCGCCGGCGACGCGAATCGCCTGATTTTCGGGCCAAAAATAACAGAAATCCCCGTCGCGCAGGTCTACCGCGCCGCCCACGAACTCATCGCCACCAACCGCACCGAAACCCTCTTCAGAAACCTCTAGACAAACATCGTTTAACCGCGTTAGTATGGCTAGGGCCGGTGGGTTCCCGCCTCACGACCCTCTTTCCAGATTTAGCCTGCCTCAGCGAATTATGGAGAAAACAATGTCGATACTGCTGAAGAGATTATGCTTGATTACGCTTGGCCTGATGGTTTCCAGCGCTGCCGCATTTGCCCAGTCGAACCTAACCGCCAAAGCCGGAAATGCCCCTGCCGCTGGTCCCGCGGTTGAGAGCGACAGATCCAGGGACGGTTTGATCGGCCCGGTTCGCCGCGTGCGCACCGAGGTCGCCAAACTCTTGACTGCCGATGGTCGCTCGGCTGAAGGCAAGCACGCGGTTGTTGAGATTGTTGCGTACGACATCAAGGGCAACAAGATCGAAAATCAGTACTTTCCGATCGCCGGTTCCACCCTGACTGGCAAAGAAGTCTACAAGTACGACGAAAAGGGAAACATCAGCGAGATGACCATGCTCAACCCGGACGGCACGTTGTTGAGCAAAGAGACGTACAAGTACGAGTTTGACTTCGCGGGAAATTGGAACAAGATGACGACGTCGGTGGCAGTGGTTGATTCGCGCGGCATTACCTTCGAACCAACTGAAGTGACCTATCGCTCAATCATGTATTACCTCGATGAGAACATGGTGAGGATGGTCACGCCGGGAGCGGCAACTAACGCCGCAACTACCCCGCAGCCAAGCACGCCTCCAGCAACAGCCCCGGCGCCCAAGCCCGCCGATCCAAAAGCCACGTCTGCGGCGAATGCAAAGCGAGACAACAAGAAGATCCCGAACGCGCCCGATTTGCCGTCAGCTTCAACAAGCGCGACGAAGCTCGCGTCTGGTCCAGTTGACATGAAAGTGCCCGCGGTAAATGCGAACGAAGCGATTCGCGTAATCCTCGATTCCGAACCGCCACCAAGTCCTGGTCCAAAGCCGATTCTCAAACCCGTCTCAGGTGGCGTTCTCAACGGCACTGCGGTTTACCTACCGCCGCCAGCTTATCCTGAGGCTGCGAAACGCATGCGAACTCAGGGTGTGGTTACAGTTGATGTAATCCTCGACGAGACCGGCAAAGTGGTCGCGGCGAACGCGTCGGGTGGTCCAGCTATTTTGCGCGACGCAGCAGTGCAAGCGGCGCTCAAAGCAAAGTTTTCCCCCACTAAGCTTTCCGGCCAACCGGTGAAAGTTTCCGGCGTGATCAACTACAAGTTTGCGCTCGTTAACTAAACCTTCCTTCATGGCGCGCTGGCCTGCCGGCGCGCCATTCTCTCCCTCTTTACAATCCAGTAGTTCTTCTAGAAGGGACTTGTTCTCATGGCATTAACTGGACACCTCAGCGACCTTTCACTTTCAGAGCTAAT
>DATEWS010000525.1:0-9190 GCA_035257785.1 Pyrinomonadaceae bacterium | reverse complement strand
ACGAGCCACTTCCTCACGCGCGAGACGTTCGTGAGCGCGCGCATTCTCAACCGCGATCGCGGTCTGCGCGGCTACTGCACTGATCAGTTCCAAATCGTCCGGCTTGAACGCCGCAAACGGATCGAGACGATCGGCATAAAGCGCACCGTGAACGCGCGACTCAGCCACGAGCGGCGCACAAATCGTCGAACGCACGCCCTGCGACACGATCGAATCCACACCCGCAAACTGTTCGTCCGAAGCAGCGTCCTGCGAAAGTAACGCGACGCGATCCTTCATCACCTTGCGCGTGATGGTGCGACCTATCGATAACTTGCGAGCGTGCGCTTCGAGTTTGTTATCGCGCGCGCGCATTGCGATCGGCGTCAGGTTCGCGTCCTCGGCGCCGTCGTTTTCAGCCAATAACGCCACGACGCGATCCGCCGGAGTCGATCTAAAAATAATGTCGGTAGCTTTTTCGAAGATCGCGTTTAAGTCGAAGACTGACCCCAGCGTCTTGCTCATTTCGTAAAGCGCGCTGAGGATGTTTGCCTTGCGTTGCAATGATTCGAGAACTTTGTCGCGTTGCGGCGAAGGTGAAGTCGTGACTTCTTCTTTCGAACGAAGCACGGTCGACATCACGTCGTTCGCGGAGATCAGCAACTGTGTATGGCCCAGTGGCTTGTCGTCGTAACGAACGTCGGTGGTCCGTTCTTCGATCGGCTGCTCGAAACGCAGCGTGCTGGCGCCGATCGTGATGCGATCACCGTTTTTAAGCTGGTGCTCAAACTGCGGTTCGCCGTTGATGAAAACCTTATTTGCACTGCGCCGCAGTTGGCCGTTGATCACGGCGCCATCGATGATCGTGAACGAGTTTTCACTTTGATTGATGTGAGCGTGATAACGCGAAGCGCGCGGATCATCCAACACCACCGTATTGTCGGGCGCACGCCCAATCGTGCAAGCGGTTTGCGGCAGAAAACTAAACTGCCATTGCCGACCACTTGCGTCGGTGATTTTTAGATGAGCCATGGCGGGCGATCCTAACAGTAGACTCTTGACGATGACAACAGTAGCATCCTCTACGCTGCTGTACGGGCTTCCACAGAAACAACTCTTTTATTATGATGCCGCCTGCGACCTCAGTGGACCCAGAAGGAGTAACCGGCGCATGAGTTTCTCCGCTCCTTATTTAGCCGCAGTCCTGCTCACAATTTTGAGTCTTTCAACTTCGCTGTTTGGTCAGTCTACGACTAAAGAGACTACGAAAGTTCCGCGTGGCTCAATTTCCGGACGCGTAACGATTAAGGACCGAGGCGTGCCCGGTGTCGCCATTGGATGGCGCAAGGGCGACGTTTACACACCATTCGAGCCTTATCAAAAAACGACGACGGACCAGGATGGCTTCTATCGTATTTCAAACCTTGCGGCCGGAAGCTACTCGCTCATGGCGGCTGCGCCTGCTTTTGTCGTCTCCGATACCGGCAGGCAAAAAGGTGTGCTGGTCGGTGAAGACGAGAACGTCGAGGGCATTAACTTCGCGCTCGTGCGTGGGGGCGTAATTACGGGCCGCGTGACTGACGCCGACGGCCGTCCAGTCATCGAGCAGCAGGTTAACGTTTACCAGGCTGAAATGTACGAGCAGAAAGTGCAGCGCGCGATCTATGCGGTCGCCTCGGTCCAAACAGACGATCGCGGAATTTATCGTGTGTTTGGCATGAATGCGGGTCGTTACAAAGTCGCAGTGGGAAGAAGTGACGATGAACTGAACGTTACCTACAACCAACAGCGGAACATATCTTACAAGCAGGTCTTTTACCCCGATGTAGCCGATCAAGCGAAGGCCACTATGGTCGAAGTTACTGAAGGTGGTGAAGCAAACAACATCGATATCACTGTCGGTCGTGTTGTGCAGACGTTCAGCGCCAGCGGGCTAATCGTAGACGAGAATGGCCAGCCCGTGTCGAATCTGCGCCTCGGGTTGCAGCGACAACTCGGGGAAAGAATCGAATTCATGAACAGCTTCTCGATCTCTAACACTCGCGGAGAATTTGTCGTCGAAGGACTCGTCCCCGGAAAGTACAGCATCTTCTTGCTGGCGAGCCAGGGCAATGGAGATCGTCGCGCCGACGCGTCAAGTTTCGATGTCGTCGATCATGATGTGGACGGATTGACGGTGAAACTTACAAAGGGAGCGACCATCACTGGAACCGTCATACTCGAGAGCGAAGACAAGGCAGTGCTCGCAAAGTTATTACGGCTACAGTTACGCGGAATCGGAATGATCTCGTCGTCGGGTGGAATGACTTTCGCTTCGTCAGGCATGTCACTGCTTGGTCCGGACGGGAGTTTTCGTCTCTCCGGCTTACCTGGTGGAACAATAAATCTCATGTTTTCAGAGCCGGGCAATCCGATGCCGCCGAAAGGATTCTCGATTGCGCGAGTGGAGCGTGACGGAGTCGTTTCGCCGCGCGGGTTGGAAGTTAAAGAAGCTGAACAAGTGATTGGTGTGCGCGTGTTTGTTTCTTACGGAACCGCGACGCTGCGCGGTGTTATCGCCGTCGAGAATGGATCGCTGCCGCAAAGGGAACGGATCTTTGTGAGAGTGACAAAGCCGGGAGACCAGTTCTCGAATCTGCGCCCGGCGATCGTCGATGAACGTGGACATTTCCTCATGGACGGACTGCCGGCGGGAACCTACGAGCTTAACGTCAACCTGAATATGCCGGGCCAACGCACTCGGACCATAAAGCGCGAAGTCACGTTGCAGGATGGTCAGACAACGGACCTGACAATCAATGTGGATCTGAGTGAACCAGCCAAACCTTGAGACGTAACCTTTCGATTCTTCTTTTGGCCGTGGTGACGTGTGTTACGGTGCGCGCGCAGGTGCAGTCGTCGTCCGCGAAGACTGCGGAAGAGACAGGAACGATCAGCGGACAAGTCGTTTCCGACAGCGGTCAACCAGTCGCGGGCGCATCACTATTTATCAGAGCAACGAACTCCTTCAACACGGCACGCGGCACTACAAGTGACAGCGAAGGAAATTTCCACATCAACAATCTCGAAGCCGGCCTTTACGTAATCACAGCGAGCGCACCCACCTACGCCACCGACTCGCTTCCAACGCCGGTTTATTACCGGCTCGGCGAATCGGTGCGTCTGGAGATGGTTCGCGGCGGCGTTATCACCGGAGCAGTCACGAATAACTCAGGCGATCCCATAGTCGGCGTCCGCGTACGCGCCGTCAGGGTTCGTGACGCCAAGGGAACAATCAAGTCGCCGTCGTTCATTTTCCAGGAACGGACGACTGACGATCGTGGTATCTATCGAATGTATGGATTACTGCCGGGCACCTACCTCATAAGCGCCGGAGGTAGCGGTGGTAGCTCCGGCTTCACGAGTGTATTCAATCCTTATGAAAACGATGTTCCCACCTACTCACCATCAGCGACACGCGATAACGCGGCAGAGATCAGCGTGAGGTCCGGTGAAGAAACCACAGCCGATATCCGATACCGCGGCGAGCGAGGTTACACGATCAGCGGTGCGGTAAAACTTACCAACCCGAACGGAGCATCAGTGACCTTGCGGGCTGTTGGCAATTCGGAACCGCTGGCGGGCGCTTTTCAGATGTCCGGGTCTCGCGGTTTTGCTTTTCACGGTTTGCCGGACGGTGAGTACACGTTGCGAGCGCAGGAAATCGTTTCCACGCAATCAACACCGACGCCGCAACTTGCGACGTCGGCGACGAAACGAATCACGATCAAAGGCGCAAGTGTTACCGGCATAGAACTCGTTACAACACCAATGTCATCGATCAGCGGCCGCGTCGTTCTGGAGCCTCTGAAGATTCCAGAGTGCCAGGGCAAACGTGCGCCTTCGTTTGCAGAGACGCTGGTGCAACTACAAAGACCGGAGAAGGACGGAGAAGATGCAGACGGAATTTTCGTTGGATTGATCGGTGGCTCAGCATCGCCCGATGCGAATGGCGTTTTGACGTGGCGTAACGTGATGCCCGGCAGATATCGCTTCGAACCTCGATTCTACGCCCGCTACTGGTATCTCAAGTCGATCACCACGAAGACATCAGGCGCAAAGCCACAGACGATCGATGTGGCAGGAAACTGGACCATCGCGAAATCCGGCGATCAATTAACCGGCCTCACTATCACACTCGCGGAAGGAGCGGCATCGATTCGCGGACGCCTCGCGTTAGCTGAAGGTGCGGTTGTCCAGCCGGCAACGATGGTCTATCTCGTGCCGGCTGAAACAGACAAAGCAACTGACGTCCTGCGATTCTTTGCCACTGACGTTGCATCTGACGGTACGTTCGCGTTCAGCAATCTTCCGCCGGGCAAGTATTTGGCGTTGACGCAGACGAATGTTGACGGACAGATCGCATCGCAGGGAAAACTGCGGGAACCCGAAACCGAAGCCGCCGCGGCGCGAGTCAAACTGCATCGCGCAGCCGAAGCAAAGAAGACTGAGATCGAATTAAAGCCCTGCCAGAACTTCGCTGATTATCAGTTGAAACAATAGCTCTGCGTTCTCTGCGTGTCTCTACGTTGCTTTGTGTTAAAAGCGCATTTCAACGCAGAGGACGCAGAGATACGCAGAGGCCGCAGAGAACCTTGACCAGTCGCAAGATCGCTTGCTAGACTCAAGCTACTTACCAAACAGGGCTTCGACGCAATCAGCGTCCTCGGAATTTCCCCATAGACCCGCGCGTGCGGCGCAGTCTGATATTTCAAAATCGATGGAGGTGCATGGTGGGCTTCAAAGTCGGCCAGAAAGTCGTTTACCCGAATCATGGAATCGGGACCATCGAGCAAATAGAACAGAAGCAAATAGGCGCTACGCTCCTACCCTTTTATACGCTTCGTCTTGCTGCTAATAACTCAGTGGTCTTAGTTCCCGTCTCGAATGCTTCAGAAGTTGGCCTGCGAGCCCCAATCTCATCGGGCGAGTGTGAATTGCTGTTCAAAGCATTAGCAGACGATTTTTCTTCCCCCGCTAACGATTGGAAGGATCGCTTCAAGGAATTCTCGGAAAAAATGCGCAGCGGCGACATCTTTGAAGTTGCCGATGTTCTCAAGCATTTAACGTATTTAAGCAATATTAAGCCGCTCTCATTTCGCGAACAGCGGATGCTCGAGCGTTCCCGCTATCTTGTAGTGTCCGAGTTGGCAGCAGTTTGTCGCCAGCCGGAATGCAGCATCGAGCCTCGCGTCGACCAGGCACTCGCTCGTGCCCACAGCAAACATGACCGGCGTCCGATCCGCGCCCGCGCTGCCGGGGCGTCAGTCGGACACTAAACAAGCTGCGCAACAAATCGGGACTGATCAGTACTATCCGTGCTGTCTGTGGAGATCTGTGGCCGCACCCTCTCCGTGCTATGATTTCCGTCCCACATGAGTTCCGCCACCGCAATTACCGTAAAACTGCTTGCGGTTGTGTTACTGGTCGCAGCCAATGGCTTCTTCGTCGCCGCCGAGTTTGCGCTGGTGGGCGTGCGCTCGTCGCGCATCGAAACGCTCGTCGCGTCAGGCAGCCGTTCGGCGAAACGGCTGATGGAACTGCTGCAAAATCTGAACGCTTACCTCTCTGCCTGCCAACTCGGAATCACGCTCGCTTCGCTCGCCCTCGGTTGGATTGGTGAACCGGCCGTCGCGAGCTTGCTGGCAGGACCGCTGTCCGGTTTGTCCGAAACTCTGCGACACGGCATTGCCTTCGCGATCGCGTTCTCGATCATCACGTCGCTACACATCGTGCTCGGAGAACAGGCGCCCAAGTTAATGGGGCTCGCAATGGCTGAAAAGGTCGCGTTGACAGTTGCCCTCCCGATGCAGCTCTTCTATCGCCTCTTCAGTCTACCGATTCGCGCGCTCGATTGGGCCAGCGCGCGTGCGGTTGGTCTGGTAGGCATTGAGGCGACGGCGGAACACGCGTCAACCTACACCGAAGAAGAGTTGCGCAAGTTGATCGACATCTCACGCGAGAGTGGTCACCTCCGCGCCGAAGAGCGGCGTTTGATACATCGCGTGTTCGAGTTTTCCGACACAGTGGTGCGCGAGGCGATGGTGCCACGCACCGAGATGGCGGCGATTCCGAACACCTGCAATCTCGAACAGATTACGAAGGCTTTCGATCAGCATCGCTACTCGCGTTTGCCGGTGTATCGCGAGTCGTTTGACGACGTGTGCGGGTTCATACACAGCAAAGACGTCATGCCGTATTTGCTGCATCCGGAGAAATTCAAACTCGAAGATGTTTTGCAGCCGCCGCTGTACGTCGTTGACACTGCACGGCTCGAACACGTGTTGCGCCAAATGCAGAAGGCGAAAATGCATTTTGGTTTCGTAGTCGACGAGCATGGCGGACTCGAAGGCATCATCACACTCGAAGACTTGCTCGAAGAGATCGTTGGGGATATTTCAGACGAACACGACGAGGAAGTTAACGAACAGATAACGGAGGTCGATAGAAATACGTACGTGTTGGACGGTGGATTGGCAGTCAGGGATCTGAACCGGCGACTGAAGTTGGCAGTGCCTGAATCCGAAAGTTACACGACGGTTGGTGGATTCCTGATGACGGAAGCCGGTCACGTTTTAAAGCCCGGTGAAGTGGTCCAACATGATGGACTTGTTTTCAAGGTCGAACGAGTTGAGAAGCGGCGCGTGATGCGCGTGAAACTCGAAATACAACAAACCGATGGAGAAGGGGAAATAGAGAATGAGCTGGATCGAGCACGTTCTGGCACGGGAGATACTGGACTCGCGCGGTAATCCGACCGTCGAAGCGGAAGTGGTTTTGGCCGACGGTGCAATTGGACGTGCGGCAGTTCCGTCCGGCGCTTCAACTGGCGAGAACGAAGCGGTTGAGCTGCGCGACGGAGACAAGAAACGTTACGGCGGCAAGGGGGTTCTGAAAGCTGTTGAAAACGTCAATGACATTATCGGCCCGGCGCTACAGGGATTTGACGCGTTGGACCAGGCTGAAGTCGATCGCGCTCTGATCGATCTGGACGGCACGAAAAACAAATCGAAGCTGGGCGCGAACGCTTTGCTCGCAGTTTCGATGGCGACTGCGCGCGCCGCGGCGATTCAGTTGGAGATTCCGCTTTATCGTTATCTCGGCGGTCCAAACGCGCGTACTCTGCCGGTGCCGATGATGAATATCGTCAACGGCGGCGCGCACGCCGACAACAACGTCGATTTCCAGGAGTTCATGGTTGTTCCGGCAGGTGCGGCCAGTTTCAACGAAGCGCTGCGAGTCGGCGCGGAAATTTTTCATCAACTCAAAGCAGTGTTGAAAGGAAAAGGTTACGCGACGAGTGTCGGCGACGAAGGTGGATTCGCGCCGAACTTGAGATCGAATGAGGAGGCGGTCGAGACGATTCTCGAGTCGGTCGTTAAGGCCGGCTACACGCCAGGCACTGATTGTTTGCTGGCGCTCGATCCGGCGGCGAGTGAGTATTACGACGGCAAGCGCTACGTCTTCAAAAAGAGTGACAAACGAAAACTGACCAGCGACGAGATGGTTGCGTACTGGAAGAGCTGGTGTGACCAGTATCCGATAATCTCGATCGAAGATGGCATGGGTGAAAATGATTGGACGGGTTGGAAAACGTTAACTGATGAGCTCGGCGACAGAGTTCAACTTGTCGGCGACGATCTGTTTGTTACCAACACGATCTTTTTGCAAAAGGGAATCGATCTCGGCGTCGCGAATTCGATCCTGATCAAAGTTAACCAAATTGGTACGCTGACCGAAACACTCGATTGCATCGAGCTCGCGCAAAGAAATAAGCGTACGACGATCATTTCTCATCGTTCCGGCGAAACGGAAGATCCGTTCATCGCGGATCTCGCCGTTGGGACGAATGCGGGTCAGATCAAAACCGGATCGCTTTCGCGAACGGATCGCATCGCAAAATACAATCAACTGTTGCGCATCGAAGAGGATCTGCGCGGCGCCGCCCGCTATCCGGGACGAAAGGCTTTCCAAATCCATCCACAGATTACACAGAAAAAATCTGCGTAATCTGTGGATAAAGTTGAACCATGACTAAAAAGAGAGGGCCGGTGGCCCTGATTATTATCGACGGTTGGGGTTACTCGGTCGCGCGTGACGGCAATGCGATCGCTCTCGCCGAAACACCTTTCTACGACGAACTCTCCGAAAAGTATCCCAGCACACTGCTGGAAGCGCATGGCTCACGCGTCGGACTGCCTGCCGGCGTAATGGGAAATTCCGAGGTCGGACATTTGAACATCGGCTCAGGTCGCGTGATTCGCATGGACGTGTCGCTCGTGGACCACGAGATCGAGACGGGCGAGTTTTTCAAGAACACAGTGTTGAGTGGGGCGATGGACGGCGCGCACGAGCGCGGCAAGGCGTTGCACTTGATGGGACTCATCTCCGATGGCCAGGTTCATTCATCGCTGACTCATCTTTATGCGCTGCTCAAGATGGCGAAGGATCGCAATCTCGACCAGGTCTTTGTGCACTGCTTTCTCGACGGCCGCGACACGCCACCATCGTCCGGCGCTCACTACGTTGCCACGCTACAAAAAAAGATAAAAGAGCTTGGCTGCGGCGAGATCGCCAGCGTGGTTGGTCGTTATTATGCGATGGACCGCGATAAGCGCTGGGAACGAACGCAGCGCGCGTATGACTTGTTAACGAAAGCCATCGGTGAACGCGCCATCGATGCGATTGCAGGTATTAAGACATCGTACGAGCGCGGTGTTACAGATGAGTTTGTCGAGCCGATCGCGATCGTTCGCGGAGATGGCAGTCCGGTTGCGACGATCAAAGACGATGATGCCGTTATCTTCTTCAACTTCCGTCCTGACCGCGCGCGCCAGTTAACGCGCGCTCTGGCGGTGCCGCTCTTCAAAGACTTTGCCGTTGACGATCGGCCGCGCGTCGAATTCGTTTGCTTCACGATGTACGACCAGACGTTCGATCTTCCGATCGCGTTTCCGCCACGAAAGCATCGCAACGTCCTTGCGGAAGTTTGGGGTGACCTCAAGGTAAACAATTACCGGCTCGCGGAGACGGAGAAGTATGCGCACGTCACTTACTTCTTCAATGGCGGCGTCGAGAAGGAATATAAATGCGAACGACGTTTGCTGGTGCCGTCGCCGAAGATCGCGACGTACGACCTGGCGCCCGAGATGTCGGCGTTCAAAGTTACAGA
>DATEWS010000524.1:0-2865 GCA_035257785.1 Pyrinomonadaceae bacterium | reverse complement strand
TGTTTCCTATGACGTCGTCGCTGATCCGAAGCTACCCGTATCGCGTGCGGTCCAGGCTGCCAACAACGACACGATCATCATGGCGTTCAATATCGAAGCGATCGGCAAAGACGATTCGGCTGTGATTGATGTCTCGCGATTGTTTACGACCGAAGTCACGGAGTTTAGTGCGCGCACACGCTTGCGGGCTCGCGGCTTCGACGCCACGCGATCTTTTATTGAGAAGACGAAGTCGTTCCCGCAGAATATCGAAGTTGAGGTTTCACAAACTTACACTTCGCCTCCAGACATGACACCGGCCGGCGGTGGTGGTGGACCACAACCTCCGCCAAACCCGTTTGCACAAGGAATGCGCGCCGGAACGAACGCTACTGTCGTTATGCACTACAGCATGGTCAAACTGCCTGAGCAGCCGATGATGCCGCGCATTTTCGACGAGCGGGTTGGCTATTTCTCCGTCCGAAAGTATGACTACGGTGTTGACGAGCAACGCGCTCCCCAACGCACATACATCACGCGCTGGCGTCTCGAGAAGAAAGATCCGAGTGCCGAAGTTTCAGAACCAATCAGACCGATTGTCTACTACGTAGATCCGGCAACGCCGACGAAGTGGATACCGTGGATCAAGAAGGGCATCGAGGACTGGCAGCCTGCTTTCGAAGCGGCCGGTTTCAGGAACGCGATCATCGCGAAGGAAGCGCCGTCGAAAACAGAAGACCCTTACTGGGATCCGGAAGACGCACGCTATTCGGTTATTCGTTATCTGCCATCCACGATCGAGAACGCGTCAGGACCACACGTCAGCGATCCGCGCACGGGTGAGATTCTCGAATCAGACATTCAGTACTATCACAACGTGATGAACCTCGCGCGCGATTGGTACTTCCTACAGGCTGGACCACTCGACGCACGCGCTAAGCACCTTCCGTTGCCTGATGATCTGATGGGCCGTCTCGTTGAATATGTGATCGCGCACGAAGTCGGACACACGCTTGGTTTTCAACACAACATGAAAGCCAGCGCGACTTATCCGGTCGAGAAAATGCGCGACGCGCAGTGGCTCAAGACGATGAGTCACACGCCGACGCTGATGGACTACTCACGTTTTAACTACGTCGCGCAGCCGGAAGACAACATTCCGCCCGAAGAACTGATTCCACAGGTTGGACCATACGACAAATGGGCCACGATGTGGGGTTACAAACCGATTCCGGGAGCCAGGACCCCGGACGACGAGAAGAAGACGTTGGACGAGTGGGCGCGCGAACAGGACTCGAAAGCTTACCTGCGTTTCTCAACTGCTGACGCGCGTGGTTCCGATCCGGGCGAGAACACGGAAGCAGTTGGTGATGCTGACGCGATCGTTGCGACCGGACTCGGTATCAAGAACCTGAAACGTGTCTCCGATATGTTGTTGACGGCAACGTCGCGACCGGGCGAGCCGTACGACGATCTCGAGGAGTTGTACGGTCGCATGTTGGGCCAGTGGGCTACGGAGTTGAATCACGTGGCGAATATAGTCGGTGGTTTCAATTCACAACAGAAACATGCGGGGCAGAACGGCGTGCGTTTCGTAATCGTTCCGAAGGAGCACCAGGCTGCGGCGGTGCGTTTCCTGAACGAGAACGCGTTTGCGACACCTTCGTGGGCATTGAAGGCAGACATTCTGCGACGCATCGAGGCGGCAGGTGCGTTGTCGCGTGTGAACCAGGCGCAGGAGCGAGTGTTGAATTCGCTACTGAGCAACACGCGTTTTGATCGTTTGGTCGAACAGGAAGCGATTGACGGCATGGCGGCGTACAAACCGGCAGACTTTATGGCTGATGTTCGCAGAGGTATCTGGAGCGAGCTTGAAGGCGCCGGTCCGGTCCGCATTGATGTCTATCGACGCAACCTTCAGAACTCGTACATCGATCTGCTGTCGAACAAGTTGAACGGGCGACCGTCAGTTACGGACGACTATCGCGCGTTGATTAAAGCTGAGCTGCGTGATTTGAGTACTGCGATCGCGGCGGCGAGTGCACGTGCGACGGATCGACAGACACGCGCGCATCTCGCGGATGCTCGTGATCAGATCGCGAAAGCTTTGGATCCGAAGTTTGCTCCGCCTGCGGCGCCCGCGACGTTTACGTTCCCATTCGGGTTTGATGAAGAGAACCAGTCGTCATCGAATTCGTGGGAGCATTTCGATTCGCGCGATTGCTGGCCTGATTATGCGATTCGAGTTAGGCCGCGAGAGCAATAGGATGCAGGAGCACTGAGCAGGAGCAGTGCACGTGAAATAGCTGCTCCTGCCATCTGCTCCTGATTAGTGCATTTTCACGCGGTCGGGTTCGAGAAGGTTTGTCGTGTGATCGGTGACGCTGGAGACTGGATTCTGAATTGGTCGATCGGTCAGTTCGCGCGGCGGTGAGACCACCTGGTCCAACTGCGGTTGCGGTTCTCGATCGGGACGAATCAGAAGGCCCGCGATGATGTGGCCCAGTCCAGACGTTATCGGCAGCAGACCTAACAGCCAGACGATCCTAAAAGCCGACTGAACTTCGAATGGAATCTGCCCGACAATCTCAGGCGGAAGTTTCAATATCAGCGTGGTTGACAGGAAGTACAGGAAGACAGTGAGACCGACGCCTGAAAAGATCGAGACCACGCCTTTGGTGATGTGATTCTCGCGTCGTTCGGCGGCTGTCTTTTTCTTTCGAAAATTGATCCAGGAACGACGTTCCTCGCGGGACTTCGATCTCGTTTTCGTTTTGGTCGGAATTTGCGCCAGCTCCTGGTTCATGTGATCGAGCGCGCGCGAAACCTCTTCGGTCACTTGATCGACCTTGAGACTCTTCACCACCTCGCGAAACTTCGGCAGCG
>DATEWS010000523.1:0-13223 GCA_035257785.1 Pyrinomonadaceae bacterium | reverse complement strand
CTGATCCGTATTCATCCGCGTTAATCGGTGGCCCAATCAACTGCCCTTCTGCACGGCAAACAGCCGCCACTCGCCACAACTCGGCAGGTTGTGCACGCCACGATCGTCAAACTGTATTCCCGAACCTGCAACGAGATCCTTCACCGTACTCGACACCAGAACCTCGCCGGCCGCGGCCTCAAACGATACGCAAACACTCATCGACACCGCCACCCCGGAAACTTTGCTATCCACTGTTTCACACTCGCCCGTGTGCAACCCGGTGCGCGTCTCGACTCCCAAGCGCGACGTGTATTCAGTAATCGCAGTAGCACAGCGAATCGCGCGCGCTGGTCCATCGAAGATCGCGAGCAGCCGATCTTCAACCATGTCGATCTCGCGCCCGCGAAACCACTCAATCTCTTTCGTGATGTGCGCGTGCAAGCGCCGCCACCAGTCGCCCGTGCTCTCTTTGACTCCCGTCATGCGCGCGACCATCACTGTCGCGAGCACCGTGTCAGGCTCGATGCGATGACGCACGCCCGTCAGAAACTCTTCAACTTCGTCGAGTATCGCATCCTGATCGCCGACAAAGGGCAGATGATCGTCGCCCGGCAACTCAACAAACTTCGCACCCGGAATGCGTTCGGCAACAAACCGACCCTCTTCAACTTTCAAACACTGATCTTCGCTGCGATGAATGACGAGTGACGGCACGCGTATCGACGGTAACACATTTCGCACATCGATCTCCGCATTCATCTGCGTCAGCGCAACGGCCGCGCCCGGACTCGCGCCCATCCGCAGGTACGTGGCCCACCACTCGCGAAACTGCGCATCATGCGCGACACTCGGCGCGCGTTCTTCAATACCGACTGGTCCACCCCACTGCTTTCGCATCACTTCGAAAAACTGTTCGCGCTGTTCGGCTGTCGGACCCCACGGATATTCGGCATCCCGAATTCGCTTCGCGTACGTACCGATCATCACGAGCGCCACGGTCTTCTCCGGATAGGTGGCAGCGAAGAGACTGCACATTGGCCCACCTTCGGAAACACCGCACAACGCCGCTCGTTCCGATCCAACCGCATCCATCACCGCACGCACGTCGTCCATGCGTTGCTCGAGTGTTGGAAGTTGATTGATCGGCACGCGATCGGAAAGACCCGTGCCGCGTTTGTCAAAAAGAATGAGACGTGAAAACGAAGCGAGCCGGAGCAGGAAGCGCGCGAAGCTCGGCTCGCGCCAGAAATACTCGAGATGGGAAACCCAGCCCATCACAAAGACGAGATCGAGTGGCGCGTCGCCAATCACCTGGTACGCGATGTTTACATCACCGCTGCGCGCGTACATCGTCTCCGGCGGACGCTGAACCAATTGAGCCGGCGTAACATCGATAACGTGTGCTCCCGAAGTAAGAGCATCGTCGTCCGCGCGTTCGACGACAATCCGCGCAACTGTTCGTTCGCGAACGATCACAGTCTCTTCGTCATCGCTCGTTGAACTCACGTCGGCGACGAAGCGATACCCGCGCTTCGGCACCGTCTGAATGTAGTGCTCGCCTTCCTTACTTTCGCCGAGAGCCTTCCGCAGTATCGAGATGTTCTGCGCCAGGTTGTTTTCCTCGACAAAACTGTCGGGCCAAACCTGCTCCATCAGTTCTTTTTTAGTCAGCACGTGACTCGAGTTTTCGAGCAGCACCAGCAGCGTGTCGAAGACTTTCGGCGTCAGCGACACCTCACGATTCTCTTTGAAGAGAAGCCGCTCGCCGACGTCAACTCGAAATCCATCAAATAGATAGAACCGTCTGGGAGCTTGATTCATCGCAGTCTTTCAGAACTTTTTGAAAACAATCTCACACGCAATTCAGGACTCTCTAAATACGAGGCCAGACCTCGCCCCGTATCTTCCACACACACTCACAGCACCCGACAACTTAGCCGAGATTATTTAGGAGGAGTTGCATGAATACAAGAGAAAACGACGGTCAAGCCCAGGGCCGCCACGCGGTGGTGCTTGGAGGAAGTCTTGCGGGCCTTCTGGCGGCGCGCATTTTAGTCGATCACTATGACGAGGTAACGGTGATCGAACGCGATGCTTATACGGAAACAAGCGCTGCGCGCAAAGGCATCCCGCAGGCCAATCACGTACACGGACTGCTCGTGCGAGGGCGCCAGATCCTCGAAGAACTTTTTCCCGGTGTGCAGGATGAAATGATTGCGGCAGGCGCGCCGGTCGTCGACATTGCAAACGAGATCGCGTGGTTCACACCCGCGGGTTGGGGCGTCAGGTTTCCATCTGAGTTGATGGTGCTGGCTTTCACTCGACCGTTACTTGATCTGCACGTTCGTCGCCGGCTCGCTAAAAACCCACGGGTCAAGATACTCGATAACACCGACGTGGTGCGTTTGATTCCCGATTCGAAGACGAATCAACTCGCAGGCGTCTTGATCTGCCCGCGCGCTTCGGAAACAGATCGGCGAGTTGCGAAAGAGTTGCGCGCCGATTTGGTTGTTGATGCGACGGGCCGCGCGTCACGCGCACCGAGTTGGCTCGCAGATCTTGGGTACCAGCCGCCGGAGGAGATCGTGATTGATGCTCACCTTGCTTATGCAAGCAGGTTGTATCGCATCCCTGAGAACTTCGGCGGCGATTGGCATTGCGCTTACGTGCAGGCTGCGCCGCCGGATGAAAAACGTGGCGCGATCCTTTTCAAAGTCGAAGACAACCGCTGGTTAGTGACACTGATTGGTCGTGCTGGTAACACGCCGCCGAGTGATGAGGCGGGATTTCTCGAGTTTGCGCGCAGTCTTCGTGTTTCAACGATTCACGATGCGATTCGTAATGCTGAACCGCTCACGCCGATCAGAACGCATCGTGCGACGCAGAACCGTTTGCGTCGTTACGAACGCGCGAAGCTATTACCTGAAAACTTCCTGCTGCTCGGGGATGCTGTTTGTGCGTTCAATCCTGTTTATGGACAAGGCATGACGACCGCTGCGCTCGGAGCGCTGACGCTGCGACAGTGTTTACGCGAAGGCAAATCGAAAGGACTGTCGCGACGTTTTCAAAAGCGACTCGCAAAGGTAAACGCAACG
Source organism: Pyrinomonadaceae bacterium (assembly GCA_035257785.1). GTDB lineage: Bacteria > Acidobacteriota > Blastocatellia > Pyrinomonadales > Pyrinomonadaceae > PSRF01. Next base: position 10,146 of record DATEWS010000523.1, on the reverse strand, counting down.
CCGTGGATGCTGGCGACTGGTGAAGACTACCGGTATCGCGAAACGGTCGGCGGCTCTCCCACGCTGATGACGCGGTTCATGCACGGCTACATGGACCACGTGGTCCAACTCGCGACCCGCTCCGTCCCCGTCCGTGAAGTGTTGTTGCATGCCTTTAACATGCTCGTGCCGCCGAGCGCGCTCTTCCAACCAAAGGTGCTGTTCCGCGTATTGCTGAACGTCCTCAAACCGGCCGGCTCAAGAATCAGGTCCAGTGAGAGGATGAGGTCAGTACCGTCACGCGTCGGGTTGAACGAGCGACATCAATTGCCCTGAAGCGAGAACTGACCCGACGCTACCGCGTTGCGGTACAGACCTCGTCCAAGTGCGACTTAACACGCCATACACATGAGAACGCGAACCGAGATCACGGTCGAAACAGACAGGTGGGTAGTAGTCAAACGGCATAGAAGAACTGCCTGGTGTATTGCCTGTTCACGTCAGGTCGAGATGTTGAATGTTGACGATGCCGCCCTCTTTGCACATGTGAACTCCCGCACGATCTTTCACTGGGCCGAATCCGGAGCGGTGCACTCAAGCGAGACGCCGGAAGGATTGCTTCTCATTTGCCCGTATTCACCCAACTTACATCCCTGAAAGGAAAACCCCGATGAAAACCGCCCAGAAAATCTGCATGCTGCTACTACTTTGGTCTCTGCCGATATCAATGCTGCCGCACACGGTCGCAAAGCCGCGCGCGACAGCACACCGGAAATCTCCCAACGAAGCTCAACTGAAATTAAACGCGACGGAAAACTACGGAAAGTTGCCGCTGAGTTTTGAAGCCAACGTTGGCCAATCAGCGGAACCGGTACAGTTTCTATCACGCGGGTTTTCAGGGCACGATCGATATCACTCCGTTCATTTTTGGAAGCCTCGGCTCGAAGCCGATTGCTGGCGATTGGAATGGCGATGGCTTTGACAGTGTTGGTGTGTTTGATCAGAACACGGGCCAGATGCTTCTTACGAATGGCCTCAGTGCCTTCAAGGCTTTTGCCGATTTCACGTTTGGCTTCGGACAGAATGGCGACATCCCGCTCGCGGGCGATTGGGATGGTAAACCATCGCTGCCTTAATCATTCTGTCTTATCCGCGTTATCCGCGGCTCCGCTGATCCAGACGGTCTTGATATTCACGAACTCGCGGATGCCAAACTCCGCGAGTTCGCGGCCGTAACCGGAACTCTTCACGCCGCCAAAAGGCAGTCGCGGATCGGAGGCGACCATGCCGTTGATGAAGACCGAGCCAGCCTCGAGTTCTTCGATGAATTGCGCTTGTTCTTTGGCATCGTTGGTCCATGCTGATGAGCCGAGACCAAACGGCGTTGCATTCGCGATCTGAATTGCTTCGTCAATGTTTGCAGCGCGAAACAGCATCGCGACTGGTCCAAAGATTTCTTCGCACGAGACCGGCGCGTTGAGATCGAGATTGACTATGACTGTCGGTTCGTAGAAGTTTCCCGGGCGATCGAGTTTCTTGCCGCCTGTTAACACGCGCGCGCCACTCTCGGCGGCGCGTTTTACTTGTTCATCGAGATCCTTGACGATCTGCGGTGTCGCGAGTGGTCCAATGTCGGTCGACTCTTCCATCGGATCGCCGATCTTCAACGCGCGCATCTCGTTTACAAAACGTCGTTCGAATTCTTCGTAGATCTGCGTCGCAACGATGAAGCGTTTGGCTGCGATGCACGACTGACCGTTGTTGATGGTTCGAGCTTTGACGGCAGTCGTCACTGCTTCGTCGAGATTTGCGGACGGCATGACGATAAAGGGATCGCTGCCGCCGAGTTCAAGGACGGTCTTTTTGATCTGCTTGCCGGCGATTGAAGCGACACTGCGACCGGCGGGCTCACTGCCGGTCAACGTTGCCGCAACCACGCGCGCATCGTTGAGTATTCCTTCCACGGCGTCCGAGCCAATCAACAGAGTTTGAAACGTGCCGCCTGGGAATCCGGCGTCTCTAAAGATCTCCTCGATAGCGAGCGCGCACTGAGGCACGTTCGAAGCGTGTTTGAGTAAGCCGGTGTTACCGGCCATCAGCGCCGGAGCCGCGAAACGAAACACCTGCCAAAAAGGGAAGTTCCAGGGCATCACGGCGAGCACTGGTCCAAGTGGCTGAAACCGCACGTAACTCTTGCGCGCATTCGTTTCGACGACCTCGTCGGCGAGATGCTGTGACGCCGTCTCTGCATAGTAACGACAAACCCACGCGCACTTTTCGGCTTCGCTGACTGCGGCTTTGATGGGCTTGCCCATCTCGGTCGTCATTACTTTTGCGAACTCGTTTTTGCGCGTCTCGAGAATGTCTGCCGCGCGCAGCATCATGCGTGTGCGATCGGCGAAAGATGTGCGGCGATAAGTGCGAAATGTATCCGCGGCGAGCTGGAGTTTGTCTTCGATTTGCTGCGCCGTCAGCGCCTCGAAAGTTTTCAGAGTTTTACCTGTGCCTGGATTTATTGAAGCTATAGCCATAAAGAAATTAAGCCACAAAAAGGCACAAAAGGCACACAATAATGTTGATCTTTCAGCTTCTTCTTTGTGCGCCTTTTGTGCCTTTTTGTGGCAAACTTCTTTTGATGTCCGAGAAACAGAAACCACAACTCGACCGTTTCGGCGTCGCCGCCGCGCTACAGGAGATCGCGCAGTTGATGGACCTTAAAGGCGGCCAGAATCGTTTCAAAGCGAAGGCCTACAATGCCGGCGCGCGCGCGATTCAAGCCGTCGCGGATCTCGATCGACTTGTGCGCGAAGATAGTCTGACAACACTGCCGCGCATCGGCGATGCACTCGCGTCGCAGATCAAGCAACTCTATCTCACCGGCGAGTCTTCTGTTCTGAATGGACTGCGACAAGAGTTTCCGAAAGGCGTTATCGAACTCTCCACCGTTCCTGGATTGAGCGTTGAAAAGATCAAACAACTTGATGAGGCGGGCATTAGTTCCATCGCACAACTGAAAGCCGCCGCTGAAACCGGACGTCTCGAATCGTTGAAAGGTTTTGGCCCAAAGACCGCACAGCGCCTGCTTACACAACTCGCGACTCCGATCCAAAAACCAAAGCGACGCCTGCATCTCCACCAGGCGTGGAACACAGCGGATCAGTGCACTGAATATCTCAGGACGATCGACGGCGTTGTTGACGTTACTGTCGCAGGTTCATTGCGGCGCTGGGAGGAGACGATCGGTGTTATTGACATCGTCGCTGGTGCAAAAGAGCCGAGCGTGGTGATTGAGAAGTTTCTTCAGTTTCAACTGATCCTGTCGAGCCACATCGAGGATGAGAATAATTGTGTCGCGCAATTTGCTGACGGCGCACAAGTGTGGCTGACGGTTGTGCCGCCCGTAGAGTTTGCGATCACGTTATTTGTCAAGACTGGATCGCAAGCGCACATCGAAAAAGTTCAAAAGTACGCTGAGAAAAAGAAGATCAGTTTTGCACGCTTACCAAAGACGGAAGAACAGCTCTACAGCCGTTTGGGCATGGCCTATATTGAGCCCGAGTTGCGCGAAGACCACGGCGAGATCGAAGCCGCGCTCGCTAAAAAATTACCCGAAGATCTCGTAACTGTCGGAGACATCAAAGGCATGGTCCATTGCCACACGACATATTCCGACGGCATTCACACGCTCGAAGCGATGGTGCGCGGCGCCGAAGAGATGGGCATGAAGTACATCACCATCACCGATCATTCGCCGACCGCGATTTACGCCAACGGGTTGAAGATCGACAGGTTGAAACGCCAGTGGGACGAGATCGATGAAGTGCAGGAGAAGGTGTCGATCAAAATCCTGCGCGGCACTGAGTCAGACATCATCGCGAGCGGCGAGCTCGACTATCCCGACGCCGTGCTCGAGAAGTTTGATGTCATCGTGGCCAGCATTCATGCGCGTTACAAGATGGATTCGGCGAAGATGACCGAGCGAATAACGACCGCGATGAGGCAGCCCGTGTTTAAGATCTGGGGACATGGATTGGGACGATTGTTGCAACGACGTCCGCCGTTCGAGTGTGATGTCGAACGCATTCTCGACGTGATTGCGGAGTCGAAGGCGGCGATTGAGATCAACGGCGATCCTTATCGTCTCGATCTGGAGCCGCGCTGGCTGCGCGAAGCGCGCAAACGAAAGATTAAGTTTGTCGTCTCAACCGATGCTCATTCAGTGAAAGCGATGAACAACGTGAAGTACGGCGTCGCGATGGCACGGCGAGGCTGGATCACACGAAAAGAAGTCCTCAACACCCTCAACACCACCGCCTTCGCGAAAGCCGTCAGGCCCATTTAAACCATCCACCGATTACACGGATTATTTAGAATAAAATCCGTGTAATCTGTGGGTGGTTCTAAGATTCTTCCCCGCCTTCTGGTCCATAGAACAACACCCAGAGCGTCAGGTCGCCGGAGAAGTTTTCAAAACGATGTTCGACGCCGGCAGCGGCGAAGAGAATGTCGGTTGGTCCAAACGTTTGGCGATGTTCACCACAGATGTATTCACCCGTACCCGCGGCAACAAAATAAACTTCGTCACGTGTGTGTGGTTTCTGTGGATCAACGCCGCGGGGCGCGTAGATCTCGACCAGCAAACCACCGTGCTGAAAAATGGTTGCGAAGCGTTGGCCTTCTGGTCCGGGTAAACGCTCGAGCGCTTCAATCACCGTCGTGGTGATACAAGGGTTGGTTGATTTCATTCAGTGTCCCTTTGCCCTCGCTCTTTGCACGTCGCAGGTCGGCGGCAGGTTGGGGTTCTTCGTTTCGTAGCTCTTGATTTCCTGTTCAAATTTCACTTTCGCTTGCGGGCGTTGGTCGTCACCAAACAACTGTGCGTTACCGCTTTGCTGGCTCACGCGAGCGCGCAGCGCGCGAGCTGCGGTCATGATCTTCGCGCGCAGATCTCGCTCGAGGTCGATGATGTAAATCGCGGTAGTTTCTCTTGCAGGCACTAACGTTCGAAACGGAATGCCGGCGCGCTCAAGGGCGTTTGTAAGTGCAATAAGATTTTTCGCGCCTTTACGCGGACGCAGTACATAGAGATCTGCTGCGCCTTTCGGCTCCGGATGAAAGTAGATGACGTACTTCTGCTCAGCATCCCGTCCCATGCGCGATAGCACGTAACGCAGTGTCGGCTCATCGCCATTGACCCGCAGTAACACTGAATGTTCCGCGCCGTCGGTCCACGATCCGAGTGCGCGAAACGCTTTGATTGGCGAGCGCACTACGCAACCGAGATTGATTGCCTGCTTCAGTAACTTTGATTCTTCAGCAGAGTTCATCCCTGCGATCGCCTCTGCGAGTTTCAAATCAGTTTTAGTGTTTGGACTAACGATGCCGTAGTTCTGCTGTGCCGAAACAGCCGTGGTCCAACCGAGCACGAGCGCCAGCAAGAGAGCGCGCCGGCTTGAGAATCGATTCGTCATAATATTCAGGCGGGCCATGGCAAGCGGGCGGCGCCGCCGAACTGCGCAATGACTTCTGCGACTCGTTCTTCAAGGAAACGTCTGGCTGCCGCCGGGCTCTTCGGCCGCGCTCGGAAATTCGCCCGCTCCGCCCACACATCCCACGTTTCCACTACTTTCGCGTGAGCTCCCGACTCCGTATGTATCTGGTTCGCATGTAGCAACAATCGGATTTCTAACTCGCGTACGGTCTCACCGGGTTTCGGGCCGAACTCTGCGCCGAGTTTATTGGTTTGCAACCAGCCATCGCCATCGAGTTTCTTTAGCAGTCGGGTCGCGGCCGGTGATAAGTTCCTGGTTTGCCAGTCTTCGCGTGCCACACCTATTGAGTAGATTCGTCCCCAGAGATCACGGTGAACAAAAGTAACTTTCTCTGAGATCAATTTCATGATCAAAACATCCGGATGATCTTCGAGCATCTCGTTTACTGCAAAGATTGTGCGCGCGCTCGGATGAGACCACCAGGAACCACTGAAAGGCTCGTTTGCCGCCAGACGACTTACATTCGGAAGATTAGAGTCAGACAACAATATGAACCCGTGCTTTTGCAGCGCGAGAAAAACTTTATCGAACTGTTGTCTCAGAGTCGCTGTTATTTCGGCGCGTTGTGGCATAGAATGACGCCAACCTTAATCCTCATCAAGGAGACAAATCAATGCGACGAAGAACCCTCACCGATCTTGCCAATAATCCTGATCTGATCTCAGGCATTTACAATTACTGCGATCGTTGGTGTGAACGGTGTCCTTTAACCTCACGTTGTCTGGTCTATGCGACCGAGCAGGAAGACAATGATTCACCAGAAAGTCATGACCTTCGTAACGAAGTGTTCTGGCAAAAACTCGGCAGTATCTTTGAAGAAACGCGCGAGCTGATCGTCACATGGGCCAATGAAGCGAATTTCGATCTCAACGGACATTCCGACGATGACGCGCGTCAACCTCGAAAGAAACAGCTCGTCGATAATCATCCGTTGACCAAAGCAGGGAAGAACTATGCGAACACCGCCAGCGACTGGTTTCGTGAACTCGATCAAACGATCGATAGCGAGAATTCAGAACGTCTGGAGGATGCGCGCGAAGTAATCCAATGGTATCAATATCAAATCGCTGTGAAGACGATGCGCGCTCTTTCAGGCCGCAAGGAAGAGTTTGAAGAAGCGGCGGAATTCGGAGAGCTTCCCAAGGACTCCGACGGCTCGGCTAAAGTGGCGCTCATTGGTGTCGATCGTTCGATTGCTGCCTGGCGGTTGATGCAAATATCGTCGCCACAGCGCGCCGCATCGATTGTGCCGCTGATTTTACAACTCGAACGCTTGCGCAATCGTTTGGAGAAAGCGTTTCCGGAAGCGCGAAGTTTTTTCAGGCCGGGATTTGACGGATAAAGGTCGGTGACCCGACGCTACCCAAGATGATCAATAAAAACGGGTCAGTACCGGAACGCGGTAGCGTCGGGTTGAGTAAAGGGGAGTGTTACTAATGGTTGACGACAACTGTCTGTTCTGTCGAATTGTGTCCGGGGAAGTACCGGCGACGCTCGTTTACGTGGACAAAAACGCCATCGCGTTTCTCGATCATCGTCCACTGTTTCACGGGCACACGTTGTTAGTGCCACGCAATCACATTGAAACACTCGTCGATCTTCCGCACGAGTTGATCGGACCGTTGTTCAAAGCGGCGCAATCACTCGCGCAGGCAGTTGAATTCGCGATGAAAGCGGAGGGAACTTTCGTTGCGATGAATAATCGCGTCAGTCAAAGCGTGCCGCACTTGCACGTACACATCGTGCCCCGACGCAAAAAGGATGGGTTAAAAGGTTTCTTTTGGCCGCGAACGAAATATAAAGACGATGACGAAATGAAAGTCGTTGCGCGAAAGATCGCGAGTGCCTTGCAGGAGCTTTCACGTTGACTACAAATCACGGAAAAATAAAACATACAAAAAGTTGATCTAAAAATCGACCAGGAGTATAAACCTCCCTGTCGCGAGGGTTGCGGCCTTCGAGACCGAGAAAGGGATCGGCAATCGGTGCGGTAACGCCCGAGAGAGAGAAGAGACAGGCGGCTGTTGATTCTATTGACGCCCTAATCGGAGCCGAAAGGCTCAGCTAGAGAAGGTTGCGAGACTTTCTCGAGCCATTCGAATAAAAACGAATGGCACCCAGAGGCAAGGACCCGCCGAAGGGAGCAAAGCGGCTCAGCGAAAGTTGAGCTTCGTTGCCGGAGCGTAATCGGCGGTGGAGGAAAAGCCACCACAACAAAAACCTAACGGCACCGTACTCGCAAGAGTACGCGGATTGTGAAAACGATTCGAGTGCTGACCGGAGATTAGCTGACCGCCAGTTGATCATCGGGATACAAATTGGCGACTCGAGTGTGTACATGCTCAGGTTGCCATCTTATAAAGCGCTTCGGCGCGTTATAGGAAAACGGATTGCGCTGCTTTCAGCTTGCTGGGGGCAGCGCTTTTCGTTTTAAACAAACCTCTTTTTGTATCCGCGCTTGAACGTGTTAGATTAACGCCTTCCAAAAAACAGAAAAGTATCTCCCCGTTCACACACGTCAGCGTTCTTTGTCCGACGATAAGGAGGATTTGATCCAGATGAGTGAAGTACGAATGCAAGAGGCGCCTGAATTTAAGCCCGGCACGTTCTGTTGGGTTGAACTCGGCACGAGCGACAACGAGGCAGCGAAAGATTTTTACACCCAACTCTTCGGTTGGGAATACCAGGATAACCCCATGGGTCCGGACATGGTCTACACCATGCTCAAGCTCGACGGTAAAGACGTCGGTGGCCTCTACAAACTTATGCCCGACATGGTCGCGCAGGGAATTCCACCACACTGGCTGAGTTATGTTTCCGTCACGAATGCCGATGAGGCTGTGGAAAAAATTAAGGCCGCCGGCGCGACAGTGATGAATGGTCCTTTTGATGTGGCCACGCATGGCCGCATGGCTGTGATTAAAGACCCAACCGATGCAGTGTTCGCGATCTGGGAGGCGAAAGATCACACGGGCTCCGGAACTTACAATGTGCCGAATTCGTTTTGCTGGAACGAACTAGGCACTCGCGATACCGCGAAAGCAGGTGAGTTTTACACTAACGTGTTTGGCTGGACCACGGAACCACTTCCCCAAAGTCCCATCGGGTACACGCTCTTTAAGAACGGCGATCGAGGCGCCGGCGGCATGTACCAGATCGCGCCGGAAATGGGACCAATCCCGCCACACTGGCTGGTTTACTTTGCAGTCGACGATTGCGACGCGAAAGTGCGGAGAGTCACCGAGCTCGGCGGTAGCGTGATGAAGCCGGCCGAAGACATTCCCGGCGTCGGACGCTTTGCAATCCTGAACGATCCGCAGGGTGCTGCGTTCGCGATCATCAAACTCGAAAATCCCGAATAATTTCCGTTAGGCGGAGCCGCAAAGAAGCACAAATGGCGCAGGGGGATTTACTTCAAATGTGCTGTTTGTGCTTTTTTGTGGCTGCTAATGTAGTAGCAAATGAAAGCGCGTCTCGTTTGGCTGATACTTTGTCTGATCTGGGGATCGACCTGGCTGTTCATCAAGCTCGGTCTCGCTGATCTGCCGCCACTCACCTTCGCAGGCATCAGGTTTGTGATCGCTTGCGCGATTCTTTTCGTCATCATTCGCCTGCGTCATCTTCAACTACCCCGAGCGCGAGCCGACTGGATCCTGCTCGCAGTCGCGGGAATACTTTCGTTTGGCTTTAACTACGGCCTGGTGTTTTGGGGAGAGCAATACATCTCTTCCGGTCTTGCGGCACTTTTGCAGGCGACTCTTCCCGCATTTGGATTGGTGTTCGCACACCTTTACCTGCCCGGCGAACGTTTGAGCTGGACGAAGATCGGCGGCGTCGTGCTGGGCGTGTGCGGCGTCGGGGTCGTGTTTTCAAATCAACTCGCGATTGCGGGAAGACTCGCGCTCGCAGGTTGTGTGGCGTTGATTTTGAGCGCGATGTTCGCGGCGTACTCGAATGTGCTGGTCAAGAAATACGGAAAGCATCTCGATCCGGCAATACTCGCCGCAGGCCAAATGTTTTTTGGTCTGCTGCTATTGCTCGCAGTTGGAATTTCACTCGAAGGAAATCCGACGCGTTTTCACTGGACGCCGATTGCCTTAATCGCACTCGTATATTTGGCCGTAGTAGGTTCAGTTATCGCCTTCTTGCTTTACTACTGGCTCGTGCTGAACATGGACGTAACGAAGTCGATGTTAATCGCGCTCGTCACTCCAGTCGTCGCCGTACTCCTCGGCATGATCGTCCTCGACGAACAGATCGGTTGGCGCACGCTCGCGGGCGGCGCCATGATCATGCTTGGCATCGGTTTTATCGTCGTGCGCAAAGGCCAGAAAAGTCCGGAGAGCTTAGTATCACCGACTGAGCTCGACCTTCATTCCTAGTCTTGTCATATCATTTGAGCGTTCGTGAATTAAGAACTACAGAATCTCCTCTAAAGAGCATAGGTCTCATTCGTCGGTGGCCGACAAGTCGAACTCCTACGTGAGGATGCAAAGATAGCAGGATATGGTTGAGATCGGATTCTGTGACGAGCGGTAGAGTCATTATTTCGCCGTACAGTGCATCGTATGACATGGTCACGCTGTGATGACGGGTCAGACTTTCAATTACTTTT
>DATEWS010000522.1:0-4788 GCA_035257785.1 Pyrinomonadaceae bacterium | reverse complement strand
GGCGGTTTACTGATTGGCGCTGCGGAAACTTTTGTCGTTGGCTATGGAAGTCAAATCGGCATTGCCTCGACTTATCGCGACGCGGTTGCGTTTGCAATCTTGATTCTGGTTCTCCTGCTTCGCCCGTCGGGTTTACTCGGGTCCACCGTGCAGGAGAAAGTCTGACATTTTCCACCGGATGCCAACCTTCTTAAAACGCATTCTAGGTTTAGTAGTCGTTGTTGTCCTGCTCATAGGCATGAACGCCTTTATGGGCCGCGAAGGTCTTTTTGGCTTTGGACTGCCTTATTATTACGCCGAGATCATCAACCTAACCGGCATCAGTATCATCCTGGCAGTCTCTCTGAACTTAATAACAGGTTATACAGGTCAGTTCTCGATTGGACACGCCGGCTTCATGGCCGTTGGCGCCTATTCGTCCGTCTTCATGACGGTTTACTACTCAGAAGGCCTTGAGCAATCGCTGACCGGACTTGTCGGCGCCACACTCGCGCAATCGTTGGTCTTTTTGGCGGTAATCATCTTTGGTGCTTTGGTCGCGGCAGTCGCTGGGCTAATCGTCGGCATTCCAAGTTTGCGACTACGCGGCGATTATCTCGCGATCGTGACGTTGGGATTTGCTGAGATCATCCGAATCATCATTCTCAACATCGATCGAGTTGGCGGCGCGACGGGCTTCCGTGGCCGCGTTCCTCCATGGGATGGGCGGCTCATCATTCCGCCGTACGCAAACTTCATCTGGATTGGTGGTTTCGCAGTTATCACGATCGTTGTGGTTTACAACATCGTCAACTCCGACACCGGTCGTGCGCTGATCTCGATTCGCGAAGACGAACTCGCCGCTGAGGCGATGGGAATTAACACCACTCGCCACAAGGTGTTGGCGTTCGTCATCAGCTCCGCATTTGCGGGCATTGCCGGAGCACTGTTCGGACACTTCCGGCAGTTTCTGCACACGAACGATTTTCAGTTCATTCGTTCCATCGAGATCATCATCATGATAGTGCTCGGCGGCATGGGATCGATAACCGGTGCGGTGCTCGGCGCGATCGTGATCACCATTCTGCCGGAGCTTCTGCGCAAACTACCGGGCGATCTCTACAGTTACCGGTTGGTCATTTATTCAGCGCTGCTAATCGTGATCATGCTGACGCGGCCGCAGGGTGTTATGGGCGCAAAGGAGTTTGGCTTGTCATGGCTAAAACGAGCGCAGCGTCGTCCCGAAGGTGACAAACCGGCAGGTGAGAAAGGTGTTCCCATTGCGCAACAGCCCGCAACTGCTGTTATAGACCAGGATAAAGAACAAGGTAAGGAACATGCCTGAAGCAACACAGGAACCACTAAGGTCGGCCAAGTGTACGATTCGTTTTGGCGGCCTTGTGGCTGTCAACGAACTCGACATGAATGTGCGTCAGGGCGAGATCTACGGTTTGATCGGCCCGAACGGCGCCGGTAAAACGACGATCTTCAATCTGCTAACGGGTGTCTACGCTCCGACCTCAGGTGAACTTTACTTTCAAGGTCAGAGAATCGATGGGCTGAAACCCTACGAGATTTCACGACGCGGGATCTCGCGAACTTTTCAGAACATACGGCTGTTTCCCAGCATGTCGGTGTTGGAAAATGTCATGACGGCATGTCACCGGCACGCCAAACAAAATATCGTCGATGCAGTTTTGCGAACTCCTCGATTCGAGAGAGACGAGCGGGCGCATCGCGAGTTTGCTATGGAGTTGCTCGAAATCTTCGATCTCGCGAAAGTCTGTAATGAAGGCGGCACGAGTTTACCCTATGGCAGTCAGCGAAGGCTCGAGATTGTTCGCGCACTGGCGACAAGGCCAAAGGTGCTGCTGCTTGATGAACCCGCAGCCGGCATGAATCCTTCCGAACAGGAAGACCTAATGCAGTTGATCAAGCAGATTCGCGATCGGTTCGGTCTGACGATTCTGCTCGTTGAGCACAACATGAAAGTAGTCATGGGCGTGTGCGAGCGAATCCAGGTCGTCGACTACGGAAAATCCATCGCGCTCGGCGTTCCGGAAGAGATTAAGAACAATCCGAAAGTGATCGAAGCGTATCTTGGAGATTAGCAGCCACCCTATGCTCACCCTCGAAAACGTCTCAGTAAACTACGGAGCTATTGAAGCCCTAACCGGCGTCTCGATGCGTGTCGAGAAGGGCGAGGTGGTCACACTTATCGGTGCTAACGGCGCCGGTAAAACTACCACTTTGCGAACCATCACGGGCCTCCTCCAGCCACGCCAGGGCAAGGTCATTTTTGAGGGTGAAGACATCAGCGCCAAAGCAACGCACAAACTGGTTGCTCGCGGAATCTCGATGTCGCCCGAAGGTCGCGGCGTGTTTGCAAATCTCTCCGTGCGCGAAAATTTGCAGATGGGCGCTTACCTGAAAAAGAACAAGACGGAGATCGCCGCCGACATGGAGCGCGCGTTCAAGATGTTTCCACGACTCAAAGAACGTGAATCGCAGAAAGCCGGGACACTTTCCGGCGGCGAACAACAAATGCTGGCGATGGGCCGCGCCCTCATGTCCAATCCACGACTGTTGCTGCTCGACGAGCCTTCGCTCGGACTCGCGCCGCTCGTGGTCCATACCATCTTTGAAGCCATCGACGAAATTAAGAGCAAGGGAACTACGATTCTCCTGGTCGAACAGAACGCCCACGCCGCGTTGGGCCACTCCGATCGCGCCTACGTTCTGGAAACCGGAAGAATAGTTATGGAAGGTCCATCAAAAGACCTCGCCAGCGATCCCCGGATTAAAGAAGCGTATCTCGGTGAGTAAAGTAAGATCACTGTTGCCCGTCGCCATCGTTGCGATGGCACTCGCATTCTCCTGTAGCCGCCCCGCCGACGAAAATGGCTCGCCCGATCGCAGTACGATCAAGATTGGCTATTTCGGCGATCTGACTGGTCCAACTTTCAACTTCGGCCGCTCGGCTATCAACGGTGTGTTGTTGGCCGCCGACGAGATCAATCAGACTGGTGGTATCAACAAACGTCGCATCGACGTTGTCATCGAAGACGACAAAGGAAGCCCCGAAGAAGCCGCGCGACTGACGGCGAAACTCATTGACCAGGACAAAGTCGTGGCGATTATCGCCGGCGGGACGTCAAGCAACAGCCTCGCTGCGGCACCCAAAGCGCAATCGTCTCACGTACCTTTGATCTCGCCTTCCTCGACGGATCCGGCAGTCACGCAAACTGGTGATTACATCTTCCGCGCATGTTTCGTCGACTCGTTTCAGGGTGAAGTAATGGCGAGCTTCGCCACCAACACACTGAAAGCGCAGAAGGCCGCGATTCTTTACGATTTCAACTCACCTTACGGGCGCGGGTTGACCGAGTACTTCAAAGTCAGTTTCACAAAACTCGGCGGCAGGATTGTCGCTGAACAAACGTACGCGCAGGAGGATGCTGATTTTAAAGGGCAGTTGAGTACGATTCGCTCTTCGGAACCGGACGTGATCTATATCCCCGGTTACTACGGCGATGTGGCGCTGATCGCGAAGCAGGCGCGCATGATTGGCTTGACGCAGCCGCTGCTCGGCGGCGACGGCTGGGACGCTCCCGAGCTCTGGCAGTTAGGCGGCGACGCGTTGAACGGTTCCTACATCTCGACTCATTACTCGGCGGACGATCCTTCGCCGGGGATTCAAGCGTTTGTCGATACGTACAAACAACGTTACGGTAACCTGCTGCCCGATGCTCACGCGGCGTTAGCGTACGACGCTACGCGTATTCTGTTTGACGCGATGTGGAGAGGCGGCGTCGCCGAGAGCTCCAGGCTCCGCGACGCACTCGCACAAACAAAGAACTTCCCAGGCGTCACCGGCATCATCAACATCGATGCAAATCGCAATGCAGTGAAGCCCGCAGTCGTTTTAAAACTTCTGGATCTGAAGTCTATCTACCAGGAAACAATCCAACCCGAGTCATCACGACCATCCCCCGCGCCGTCGCCGAGTCCATCACCAAGCCCGACGAAGAAGCGCTAGGGTTTTTTGTAGGCGAAAGTGAAGTCGGCGTGGCGAATCTCGCCGGGCGCAACGGTTATCTCCAGCTCCTGTTCACCGAGATACTCGTGCCACACAACGAGGGTGTAAGTGCCCGCGGGTAGGCCGCGGATTTCAAACCTTCCCCCCTCATCACTCACCGCAAAGAACGGATGGTCCATCACCGCAACGTAAGCTTTTTCCCACGGGTGTTGATTGTCTTTGACGGGTACTAACACTTCCGCTCGCGCAAAAGTTTTTACCATGGGGTCGGCATTCGGCGGATGCGATTGATCCCATTCGCGGTTGTATTTTGGAGTGGGATGAACGTTGTGAACTGTCTGATCGCTGTTGATGATTTGCAGCCTTTGACCAACGCGCAGGGCAAGCACGTGTGGCGAGAACTGGCAGTTGCGCTGCACGAGCATGACGTCTAAATCAGGAACTGCGAATCGATGAGCGCCCAGAAACTCGCTCTTCAGATAAACAAAAGCGTTCTGCACTTTGCCATCGGTCACCAGGAGGTCTTCGGTTTGAGGCTTGAGATTTAGCTGAATGCAAACAGGATCGGCTGACATGTCGATGCGGCGCGGCTGGCGAACTGTGCCGGTTACGTTAATGGTGCCGGTAACTGTAGCTTCATTGCCCGTCGCGTTGTAGAGCGGCTTCTCAGGAGCAGAGTCCTGGGGATCTTGAGCGGCGGTTAACGGGACCGAGATCAGGAACCAAAACACCAACAGAGGAATTCGGTATCGCATAAAGATCTCCTGCTA